>CAZNHG010000093.1:2719-11238 GCA_964572555.1 uncultured Devosiaceae bacterium
GCCTCGTCGGTGACCATTTCAAATGGCAGGCCCGCTTCAACGAGTGCGTGGTAAAATCCAAGATCGTCTGCCTCGGCGACACGCCGTTCCTCCGGCGAGAACTGCTTGAGCGTGGTGCTTGGTTCAATGAGGGCAATCTCGGCGGTTGCGGTCATTGGGGCCAGAACCGGTTCGAGGTCCGCATGAAGTGCGAATGCGTCGGCGACCGGTCCAATCCAGCGTTCGTCGGGCACCACCCCGTTGAACTTGGTGAACCAAGGCAGCAGCCCGTGGGTTGCGCCATTGATCATCCACGACTGGATTTCCGCACCGGTGGTGACGGAATCCTTCCAGCGATGCGCCTCTTCGGGACCGACCGAGGTGATGAGCATTGCAGGCCGTTCAGGAAATGTCGCCCGCATCCGCTTGCCGTTGCGGCCCGACATCCAGACGGGTTCAGCACCCCGTCTCCCCTGATGATCGACGACAAGGAACGGGCAGTGCTTCTCGATCAATGAGAGGTCGAATTCCATCAACGAGGCGCCGCCCATATTGGGAATGAAGCTGGCGTGAGGCTTGGTGGCTTTGACCGCCTCATCCCATGCAATGACCATGTTGGTCAGTACCTTGCGCCGCCACTTCTGCCAGGCCTGCCAGGCTGGATTGTCGACGTCTGTCGTGTGTGGCAGCTCGTGACCGGTTTCCTGGCCAAACCGGGTGCGACAGCTGTCGCAATAGCACACCCCGTGCCCCTGCCAGCGATTGGCGAAGATCGCGTCGATATCGTAGTCGCGGGTAATTTCCTTGACCACGTCGAGCATGAAAACGTTGTTGTAGTCGCCATAGGCACACGTCACCCAGACATCGGGGAAGGCCCAGTGCCTGCGCGGCTCGCCGTTCTGGTCGACGGCGATCCATTCGGGATGCGCGTCGGCGGCCTCCTGATGGATCGCGTGTGGATCGACCCGCGCCATCACGTGCATGTTGAGCGAACGTGCCCCCTCGACGAGCCGGCCGAAGGGATCGGTATCACCAATGTATTTGCTCACATGGTGGAGCGGTATCTTGCTCGGATAGTACGCGACATAGCCGCCCGCGCTCAGGCAGGTAGCGTTTGACTGCGTGCGCCGGAATATCTCTATCCACTGTTCGGGATCGAACTTGACCGGGTCGTCCTCGGCGAGCGTGAGCTGGGTCCAGCGGGTCGCGGACTTGTACCAGTCACGCGTGCGCAGAGTCGGATTTGTGGTGGTCTTGTTATCGAGCATCGTGCCGTCCGGTTGCAGGAATGTGCTTGAGGGGTGTGCCGGCCCGGACCGGGCCGGCACGAACGCGTCATTCGGGAGGAGCGCGTTTAGGCCTTGAAGAACTGTTCAGGGCCCGAGGGCGCGGGTGTTGGCCAGCCAAACGAGTTGGGCATGGTGTCCATGGTGTTGACCATGGAGTTCTTCACAACCCCGTACCCATCGGGCAAATGGCAGACGCCGAAGACGAGGAACTGATCTGCAGCAGTATTGAGAATCTCGATCATGATCTCGGTTTGCCGCGCCTGATCGCCGGTTTGCAGCAGCTCCTTGTAGCGTTCCTGGATTGCCTTGATGTCCGCGGGCGGCTCGACCGCATCCGGATTATCGGGGTCCGAGAAATAGAGTGCCCAGCCCGGTGCATAGAGCGAATTGGACGAGAACGGTACGAAGTAGCGTGCATCGAGCATTGCCGCGATGCCGCTGTTGGCACCGAACTGGTGCGCCGTAGCGTCGAACTCACGGCCATTGCGCACCCGCGTTTCCCAGAGCGAACGATCCATGGTGCGGATCTGGGCATCGATCCCCACGTTCTGGAACATCGGTATGGCAAGCTGGAACATGTCGATGAATGTGGGGCGGGCCTGATCGATCTCGAAGTTGATCGACAGCCGGTTGCCCTTGTCGTCGAGTCGGTAGCCCTCGCTGTCCTTGTCGGGCAGCAACTCATCGAGAATCGCGACGGCACCCTCGGGGTCGAACTCGGTATGCTGCTTTGCCAGCCGCTCGACATAGAGCGGGTCGCCCTCGACGATTGAGGGCTGGGCGGGCGAGGACTGCCCCACAAACACCGTATCAATCAACGATTGCCGATCGACGGCAATCGACATCGCCTCGCGGAACCGGCGGTTATTGAACAACTCGTTCTTGAACGGATCCGTGTGATTGAGGTTGAGCTGGAAGACCATCGCATTCGCGGCAGTCTCCTTGAGCGTATAGAAGTGGTAGTTGCCCCTTTCCTGCCCGTCGAACAACACCGGCTTGTTGGTCGGGGTTGCGATATACTGGTCCATCATGTCGACCTCGCCCTGCAGCGTCTTGAGCAGCAGAACCTCGGGGTCGGCGACCATCTGGTAGGTGATGCGGTCGAAGTAGGGGAGCTGGGTGCCTTCGGTATCGATCTTGAAATAGTAAGGATTGCGTACCGAGATCACCTGCTCGGTGCTCTCGCCCGGCGCGATGTCGAACATCCAGGCCGTCAGCGTCGGCCGATCCCCGTTCTGGAAGTAGGTGTTATCCTCGGCCAGCCCGGACTCGTTCTGGAACAATGCGATCCAGCTTTCCATACCGCGCTCGCGCGCCAGTTGGTCGGCATCCGGGTTGTACTTGGCGTGGAACTGGCTGAGATAGTGTTTGGGTGCGCGGACGGTCTGGTCCTGGTTGGCCCAGGCGAGCTGCTGCACGAAGAACCCGTTGGGTTCCGCGAACGTGACCTTGAAGGTCTGCTCGTCGACGACGGTGAGTTTGCCGACCTTGCCGCCCGAATACCAAAAGCTCTGGGTTCCCATAGCGACATCTTCATCAAGGAAGATGTCCTCGTACCAGAACTGAACGTCCGCCGTCGTGAAGGGTTCGCCGTCCGACCACTTCATTCCTTTGCGAAGGTGGAAGGTGTATTCGGTGGCGTCGTCATTGACCTCGTAACTTTCCGCCACGTTCGGCGTGACCCCGGACCAATCGGGTGTGAAACGCACCAGCGGCTCATAGGCCTGGTAGCGGAACATCATGGACAGGGACCCGCCGCCCACCAGCGCGTGGTTCCATACACCTCCCTGCTGTCCGGGCCGGTCGCGCGGAACGACGACAAGCGGATTTTCCGGCAAGCGCTCATTGACGGGGGGCAGGTTCCCCGCCTCAACTTCCGCGCGCAGAGCTTCACTTTCCACGGGTGTTGTTGATTGTCCGAACACGGCTGGCGCCATCAAGGTGCTGGCGAGCGCCGTCGTGCCCAGCAGGAACGTTCTACGATCAAGCTGCATTCTCTCCTCCTCCTTTGTGTCAGCAAACTCTCCAAAAATTTGCTAATATCGTTATTGCTATTTTCGCCTTTTTGTTATGTAAAGCGTTATGTTGTGTTATCTTCACAGGTTGGAAACAAGCTCTCTCGGCCTGACAGTGACCTCAACAAAGCCGTGCTCAAATTAGGCCTTCTGTTGCATCATGTTATGAACCGCGTTAGGCGAGGACGCCGCATTCTGGAAAAGACAATTGCCTAAGATCACTCTTGAGACCCTTGCCAGGGAAACCGGCCTTTCGAAGTTCGCCGTCTCGCGTGCCCTGTCGGGCAAGAGCGGTGTGAGCGAGGTGACGCGGCATCGCGTCCGTGAAGCTGCCGAAAAGCTCGGCTACACACCGCGGACCACAAAAAGCGACATCAAGCCGATTGGCCTGGTTTTCGATGATACCGACGTCATCAATAGCGAACTGCATCTCCAGATACAGAGCGGAACCCAGCGCGAGGCCGAACGGCTGGGCTTTCCTGTCCGCAACCAGTGGACACATCTCGCCGAAGAGCTCGCCGTTTTCGCGTCCCGGTGCTCGGGATTGCTGCTCGTCGGGCCACATCACAAGGACAGCCTTGAGCGCGCATATGCAACGGGCGTTCCCATTGTTCGTCTTGGCTGGATCGACCCGCTCGAGCAGGTAGACAGGGTTTCAGGGACCGACCACGAGGCTGGCGTTGCGGTAGCCGACTACCTCTATTCTTTAGGCCACCGCAAAATCATCTACGTGCAGGGTACCCCTGGCTATCGCGGCCGGCTCGAACGTCTCCACGGGCTTAAGGAAGGGCTGGAGGACAGACCTGATGCCAAAGTGGTGAACCTTGTCTGGGACGACGACGACAGTTTCAGAAACATCCTGCACCGGCGGTTCCCGGAGGGCTTCGACGCAACTGCCTTTTTCTGCTCTCACGATGGTCTCGCCGTAACGGTGATCTCGGAACTCCTGTCCGCTGGATACAGAATACCGACCGACGTATCCGTCATCGGCTTTGGCGATCACTCCCCCGCCAAGCAGGTCACTCCGCAGCTAACCACCGTGAGGACACCAGGGTACGAAGTCGGCGTCGCCGCCGTACGGCTCGTCGCCGAACGCTTGCGGGATCCCAAGGGGTCCACCTTCCCCATTCGCATACAGATCCCCTGCACTCTGGTGGAGCGAGCGTCAGTGGCGGCGCGAGCTGACGCTACCACCGTCGTCCCTGATGAGCCGCGACCAACCGGCGATTGATGAAGTCGGCGCGAAGATCGTGCACGATGAACAAGTGGCATATGGCTATTTGCGGATATAAATATGGATGTGCTCGCGCTGCCTCACGTCGGGCCCGGGCGTCGCATCAATAGCGCTTCTGACGAGCGTTGTTCACGGCAGTCATCGTTCACATTTCGCAGCCCAAGTTACGCCGCCCCTCAAGCTCGATGCCGGGCTCAGCTGTCTTCCTTGACCCCGCGCGCGACCACCTCCAGCGTTCCATCGGGCGGCGGCCGCTGGAGCTTTCTGGCTTCCTCCCAGGGCGCCGTCATCCACATTGCGACCTCCTCAGGCGTGGTGAGGATCACCGGCATGGCCTTGGGGTGGATGCGCCCGACCTCCCTGTTCGGCTCGGTGGTCAGGAATGCGAAGAGGTCCGTTGTCACCCGTCCCTCCCTGACCTTGCGCACCGAGGTCCATTGCGGCGCCCAGATGCCAGCAAAGAAGGCGAGAGGGCGGGTGTCGTCGAATGCGAACCAGATGTCGCCGCCCTCCGCCTTGTTGAATTCGGAGAAGCTGTTGAAGGGCACCACACAGCGAAACTCAGGGGTCAGCCAGCGTTTCCAGTGCGGGCTGTTGGTGTTGCGCACATTGGTGACGCCCCGGTCCGGTTCGTTCTCAAGGAGCTCCTTGAACTCTTCCTCGCTCAGTTCCCGACCCTGCTTGGCCTCGATCTTCTGGGCCCGCTTCTTGGCCGCCTCGAACTGCACCTTGGACGAGGTCGGCATGCCCCAGCGCACCATGGCCAGTTCCCGCTCATCCTCGAAGTTCCTGACGATAGGGGCGAGGTCGTCGGGGAACACGCCGGTCAGGGGCCGGAAGTTCCCTACATTGTCGCTGACGCTCGTCGCTTTCACGAAGTCGCGTATCGACTGCACGTTGGTTGTCACCGAATAGAGGTTGCACATGGCCGGTGGCTCTCCCTGTCGCCGCCCCTCGTGCAGCTAGCCATGAAGTGTGATCAGGTGCAATATTGTTCTTGCTTTGTTCCTGTCGTAGGATTGTAAGGAACAACCCCAATGATGAGCCATGGCGACCCACAATGGACTGACACTGGAGGAATCGTGCAGCATCGGGCACTTGGTGCTGGTGATGTGCGGGATATGCCGCAAGCGCATCATCTACACCGCCTGCGATCTCAGGGACCTCTACGGTCCGCGCAGGAACGTTTTCGACCTGCCCTTTCGGTGCGAGCACTGCAAGCAGCGGGACTGCATCCGGATTGATGTGCGGCTACCGGACGATCGCGATCTCGGCAAGCTCGTCATTCGGCGCCCGGCCGGGGTCAAGCGGGTGCAGCTCTGGCAGGAGGTGACGCTGAAATAGCCACCATCCCGGCAGCCTTGCGTGCCACATCTGCCGACCAGTCTTAGCGCAACGCCTCACAGGCAATGCCATCATTGTCGGCGTCCAGTCGGTACGGATCACTATACCCGCTTGCCTCGTAGAACGCTTGGGCTGACTCCCAGGTGCTGAAGTCGGGACAGTCGTAATCGTAATAGTAGCTACCACCGCCGTAACCGCCGCCACACCCGCCGTTGGAGCAGGTAGCGGCAATCGCAATTGTCCCGAAGGTGACACCAACCACAGCGAGGGCCACATTCTCGGACTGGATCCTTGATTGGCATTCCTCCGCTGAAAATCCGCGCGACAAAAGCTCGGAGGCAACATCGCGACGAAATTCCAGGTCCTTGGTTTCGAAGAAGGCGCGACACAAATGCGTGTCCTTGACCTTGTCCGGATTCTTGTAGAAGCGCTCAGGCGTTGTCGCACATCCTGCCAATGCTACGGCCAGCACGAGTGCCGGGCCGAGCGGGCCTTTCAGTATTACTTCAAACATTTAACCCCCAATACTCGTAGTAGAACTGTATCACCATCGACACAAACGAGGAGCATGTTATTGCCGGAGGCCACATGTTTGTGTGGAAACTTCGGGCGAACTTGTTCGCGCACAGACGTTTGCCGAAGCCACCACCACGCCGTGGCCATGCACTTGGTGATCTCCGCCTGCCCCCGCACAGGAGATGTTCACACAAAGTACACACACATTTTGTCGAAATCGCAAATATGTAATCACCACAACGTTTACATGATAAATTCAGTATTATATTTCGTATTTTTATGACAGTTAAGTTTATCAAATATCCAGAACAAATTTAACTGCGCAATTAACACATAGTTTCTACTGGCTCTGATCAAGTCGCAGGTATATCAATTACTTCATGAGCATTTTATGTCCGTCGAATATACTCTCCGCTGCCGCCGTTCATCGTATGCAACGTTTCATGGACAGTCACGCCCCACCCCCGACACGCCACGGACGGCCCGCAAGCGTGCCCTTGCAAGCACACTCCATGGCGAGGCGCACCGCCATGAATGAGCAGATCACCTTCGGCAACATTCATTGGAGCGGCAGCACTGCCGTGATCATCCTCGAAGAGGGAACCGGTAGGACAGTCATTGGCCGTGTGACCGAGATGCTTGGCGCCATGGCTCGGTCGGCCGGCGACGAGGGCATTCCCCATCTGATCTGTGCGGTACGCCACGGCGAACCGCTATCATCCTCCACTACGGCAAGGGACGATGTCCTCGCCGCGGTGCCAGTCATCGAGGTCGATGAGCGCAATCCTTTTGCCGCACAGGACTTCAGGCGGCGGGTCGAACAATTGGATCGTAGTCGACTGGTCCTTGCCGGCACGGCCATTGAAGGCGCTGTTTCGCTGGTTGCGCTATCAGCGCTCGAGGAAGGTTACGACGTCCACCTTTTGGTCGATGGTATACCCGATCCCATGAGCTTTTCCGACCAGATTGCCCTTTATCGTCTGATGCTGGCTGGCGCGGTGCCAATCACGGGACGCCAATTGACAATGGAACTGAAAAGCCAGGCTCGGATCGGCGCATGACCCCATGGAAGTGTCAGCAGCAGCCCCCAATCGGCGGTGCATCAGGTGCGCGGCACATGCGAACCTGCATGGGCTTTGGAAGCTTTTCAGGTTCGGCCAACGACGCCGGCACGGTCGGGCCGGGACCGGCGAGCGTGCGGGCCGGCCGTGTACGCCCGCCCAACCTATTAGTTGCCACCATCGTATTCGAGGCTAACCATGGTACGAACCAATCCTGTCGGGCAGCCGCTGCCTGCACTCTCGGAGTATGACAAGGTGCGCTTCCTTTCGCGCCCGTCGCTCGCCTGGGAGTATCTGAGAAGAAACCCCGACTATCAGCGCGCTTGGCGCACGGCGCGTCCCGGTCGCGGCCGGGCCAGAACGATTGCAGGAGGTATTGAGCTCTTCAGGACCCGCCGGCGGTTTACCGCCGCGGAGTCCTGGGGGCTCTATCTGTTTCGAGGATCCCCGCAAGCCGGCTGGTAAGGCCAATCCGTTCTGGATCGTGCCGGAGAACAATCATGTCATTCCGGTCCGCGTCGGGCGCTGCGACCAATTCGGCCTTGGTGTGTGCGTCGATCTCAGCGCGCCGCATTGCCACAAGGCCCTGTTCAAGGCTGCCAATGGCGAGCAGCATCTGATCCTGGGCGACGGCGACCAGGTGGTCCAAGTCAGGTGCGTCGGCGAGGATATTCGTCCCGGCCCGATGGTTGTCGAGATTGTTGCGCCGAGGTTTCCCGACGTCGAAAGCGGCCAGCGTGATTTGCGGCAGCTGGCCGATCTCTATCGCAATCGCCGGTCCGCTGGCCGACAGGACGGTTGGACAGTCGAAGCCACACGCCACCGCGACGCCCTGATCGCACTTGACCGTCACCTTGCAGGGCAGTCCTACCGGGAGATTGCCAGTGCCCTTTACGGCGAGAAGGCGGTCAGCACCGAATGGTCGGACCCCGGCCGGGTGATGAAGAACCGCGTCGTGCGCAATGTGAAGCGCGGATTGCGCATGATGGAAGGCGATTACATCAAACTGCTGCACTGAGGGACAACGGGGTATCGTTGCCCCCTAGTGGCGAGAACGATACTGCCGCTGCGCCGGTGCGAT
>CAZNHG010000094.1:0-248 GCA_964572555.1 uncultured Devosiaceae bacterium
AGCTCTCCGGCGGCCAGCAGCAGCGCATCGCGCTTGCCCGCGCCCTGGTGTTCGACCCAAAGCTGGTGCTCATGGACGAGCCGCTCGGCGCGCTCGACAAGCAGTTGCGCGAGCATATGCAGTTCGAGATCAAGCACATCCACGAAAGCCTCGGCGTGACGGTGATCTACGTGACCCACGACCAGTCCGAGGCCCTGACCATGTCGGACCGTATCGCGGTGTTCAACGACGGCAAGATCCAGCAGCTG
>CAZNHG010000094.1:258-11001 GCA_964572555.1 uncultured Devosiaceae bacterium
AGCTGGCCAGTCCCGATGACCTGTACGAGCGCCCGATGAACAGCTTCGTCGCCCAGTTTATCGGCGAGAACAACACGCTTCACGGCACCGTCAAGGCGGTCAATGGCGAGGTCGCCGACATCGAGCTCGAGGACGGCGAGATGGTCAAGGCGCTCGCGATCAACGTCTCCAAGCCGGGCGAGAAGACCCAGCTGTCCATCCGCCCCGAGCGCGTCGAGATCGATCCGGAAGAGTCCGCGTTCGAGCACACGGTCGATGCCACCGTCGAGGAAGTGATCTATCTCGGCGACCATATTCGGACCCGGATGAACGTGGTCGGCAACACCGATTTCGTGGTCAAGACCCGCAATCGCCAGGGTGCCCGCACCTTCGACCGCGGCGAAAAGGTCCGGCTCGGCTGGGTGACAGAGGACTGTCGCGCCCTCGACGCCCCGCAGGAATAGCGCCGGGCGCGTGCTCCACGCGCGTCCAGTGTTGAGGCTCCAACGGCGGCCTACCGGAGAATAATCCGACAATGCCGAAAAACCGTGAGAAATCCCGCCAGGGACAAATCCAACGGAGGAAACACATGAAACTTCGCTATACGCTACTCGGCACTGCTGCCGCTCTCGCGCTCGGCGTGACGGCGGCGCAGGCCCAGGAGGTTCCCGAGCCGCAGGCCGACAGCCTGACGATCGTCTCCTGGGGCGGTGCCTACTCCATGTCGCAGGAAGAGGCCTACCACAAGCCTTACGAGTCCAACACGGGCGTCGACCTGCTCAACGAGGACCAGTCCGCCAACGCGCTGGCCGGCATCCGCTCGCAGGTCAATGCGGGCAACGTGACCTGGAACGTCGTCGACATGCTCCAGGCCGACGCGCAGCGTGCCTGCGACGAGGGCCTCGTCATGGAGATCCCGCACGACGAGTGGCTCGCGCCGACCGAGGACGGCACGCCGCCGACCGAGGATTTCGCCGACGGCACGCTGGGTGACTGCTTCATCCCGCAGATCGTTTATTCGACCATGTTCGCCTACAACACCGAGGCGTTCGACGGCGAGGGCCCGCAGACCATCGAGGATGTCTGGAATCTCGAGGAGTTCCCCGGCACCCGCGCCCTGCAGTCCATCCCGCAGAAGAACCTCGAGTGGGCCCTTCTGGCCGACGGCGTTGCTGCCGACGAGGTCTATGACGTTCTCGCCACCCGCGAGGGCCAGGACCGTGCTTTCGCCAAGCTTGACGAGATCAAGGACAGCACCATCTGGTGGTCGGAAGGCGCTCAGCCGCCGCAGATGCTGGCCGACGAGGAGGCTGTGATCGCCACTGCCTATAACGGCCGCATTTTCAACGCGCAGGTCAACGAAGACCAGCCGTTCGAGATCATGTGGGATCACCAGATGTTCGAGGTCGACGGCTGGGTTGTCCCGGTCGATCAGTCCGAGGAACAGCTCGCGACCGTCAGGAACTACCTGTACTTTGCCACGGACTCTCAGCGTCTCGCGGACCAGGCCAAGTACATTTCTTATGGTCCGGCCCGGAATTCTTCGGCGCCGCTGGTGTCCACCCACGAGGAGACCGGTGTCGAGATGGGGCCGCACATGCCGACCAATCCGGACAACTTCGAGACCGCGATTGCGTTCAATGTGGACTTCTGGGCCGACTATGGCGACTCGCTTGAAGAGCGGTTCAATGCCTGGTTGAACCAGTAAGCCGACACTCTTGAGGGAACCGGCGGCAACTGCTGCCGGTTCCCGATCGTTTCCGGGGGCAATCGGGCCGACGGGCCTGCAAGAAACAAAGAGATATCGACATGGCGATGGCGACCGACACCGCTGATTCCGCACCGCTCACGACCACTGACGGCACGCCGCTTAAGACGGCGCTCAGGCGCTCTCAACGGATCGAGCGCCGGCGGGCCTTCATGCTGGTGCTGCCATTGCTGGCATTCCTGTTCATCGTATTCGTCGTCCCTATCGGCGCCATGATGTGGCGTTCGGTCTACAATCCCGAGGTGCGCAACTACCTGCCCAACACAGCCCAGGCCCTGGAGGCCTGGAACGGCGAGGAAGTCCCGCCCGAGGAAGTCTTCGCGGCGATGGCGACCGACATGGCCGTTGCCAGCGAGAACCGCACGCTGGGGCGTGCCGCGGCCCGTCTCAATCGCGATATTCCTGGCGCGCGCAGCACCATATTGGGTACCGCGCGCGACGCCGACGAGTGGGAGCCGCCCTACAAGCCCAAGTTCATCGAGGAGGACGAAGACTGGTCCAATCTTGATCTGTGGCGCCTTCTCAAGCGCGAGTCGCGCCTGATCACGCCGAGCTATTACCTGCTCGCGGTCGACTACGAATACAATTCCCAGGGCGACATCGTTCAGCGTCCGTCGGTCTATCAGATCTATAAGGACCTGTTCTTCCAGACCGGTTGGATGAGCGTTCTGATCACGGGCCTGACCATCGCGCTGGCCTATCCCATCTGCTACATGATGGCGACCTTCCCCGCACGCACGGCCAACCTGCTGCTGATCCTGGTCCTGCTGCCGTTCTGGACATCGCTACTGGTGCGAACGTCGGCCTGGATTGTCCTGCTGCAGCAGGAGGGCGTCATCAACGACATACTCGTCACGCTGCGCATCGTCGGCGAGGACGGCAGATTGCGCATGATCTACAACCGGATCGGCACCATTGTGGCCATGACGCACATCCTTTTGCCGTTCATGGTGCTGCCGCTCTATTCGGTGATGAAAACCATTCCGCCCAGCTACCTGCGGGCAGCTAAGTCGCTCGGCGCCCATCCGTTCCGCGCGTGGTGGACCGTGTTCTTTCCGCTCACGCTGCCGGGGCTGGCCGCGGGCTGTATCCTGGTGTTCATCCTGGCCATTGGCTACTACATTACTCCGGCGCTGGTCGGCGGCTCGAGCGGCATCTTCATCTCCAACCTGATCGCGGAGAACATGCAGGGCTCGACGGCGCAGCTCAAGCTCGCCTCGGCACTCGCCACCATCCTCCTGGTGCTGGTTCTGATCATTTACTGGGCGTTCAACAAGCTGGTTGGCGTCGATAAGCTGAAGTTCGGTTAGGGGGAATTGAACGATGGGACTTCCTGTCTACGCGTCGACCGCTGAACGGGTCTGGTACTACACGTTCCGCGTACTTTGCGGGCTGATCTTTTTCTTCCTGGTCGCACCGATCGTTGTGATCGTGCCGCTTTCGTTCAACGCCGAGCCGTACTTCACCTTCACCCAGGAGATGCTCTCGTTCAATCCGGAGGGCTACTCCCTGCGCTGGTACAACGCGCTGTTCGGCTCCGAGGAATGGATGAGCTCGATTCGCAATAGCTTCATCATCTCGATCTTCTCGACGATCATCGCCACCTCGCTCGGCACGCTGGCGGCGCTCGGGCTCAACCGGCCGAACATGCCGTTCAGGGGCATCATCACGGCGCTGTTGATCTCGCCGATGATCGTGCCGCTGATCATCACCGCCGCGGCGCTGTTCAGCTTCTTCGCCCGCGTGGGGCTGGCCAATACCTTCCCGGGCATCATCCTCAGCCACGTGGTGCTGGGCACACCCTTCGTGGTGCTGACCGTCTCGGCCTCGCTCGCCGGGTTCGACCTGACGCTGATCCGCGCCTCGCAGAGTCTCGGGGCGAACCAGGCGCGCACCTTCTTCAAGGTCATCCTGCCGCTGCTGCTGCCGGGGGTGATCTCGGGCGCCCTGTTCGCCTTCGTCACGTCGCTGGACGAGGTCGTGATCGTCAACTTCATGGCCGGGCCCGAGCAGACGCCGATCACGGTGCGCATGTTCTCCGGCCTGCGCGAGCAGATCAGCCCGACAATCCTTGCGCTGGCGACCCTGCTGGTGGCGCTGTCGATCCTGCTTTTGTCGACACTCGAGCTGATCCGGCGCCGCAGCGAGAAGATGCGGGGCATGTCGCCCGGCTAAAGCGCAGGGCCGCATCTGCCGACCATCCGTTTCGGCACTTTCAAGGCGGCGCCTTCCGGGGCGCCGCTTTTTTGATGCGCCGGCATTTCTCCGGCCAGAGCAAGGAATGGCCGTGAGGCACGTAGAGGTTGCGCTGCCGTGGCCGCGAATTCAACGAAAAGCTCCTAATTATGAAATAGGACATACGAAAATAGTATGAAAACATCTATCGATATGCGGAAATCGCTGTCCTAGACTGAGCTTCACATCACTTCGACGAAGCGGAGATGCGCGTGACCGGAGCGACTGCAGCGAACACACACCGGAACCCGTTCCAGGATTTCGCCGGGCCCGTACCGGAGACGGGCGGCTTGCGCGCCGCCATCACCGCCGCGCGTCACCGCCCCGAGCCCGACTGCCTGCCCGAACTGCTGGACATAGCGGCCGTCTCCGGCGACGACGCCGCGGCCATCCACGACAAGGCGCGCGACATCGTCAAGCGCCTGCGCAGCCGCCAGGCGACCGCCGGCATGACGGCGCTGATGAGCGAATATTCGCTGTCGACCAGCGAGGGGATCGCGCTCATGTCGCTGGCCGAGGCGTTGCTGCGCACGCCCGATACCGCGACACGCGACGCCCTCATTCGCGACAAGATCGCCCACGGCAACTGGTGGGAGCACATCGGCACCGACCGGTCGCTTTTCGTCAACGCGGCGAGCTGGTCGCTGCTGCTCACCGGAAAGCTCACCGGCCAGGTCGACGAGGGTGGCCTCGCCCACGCCCTGCAGGGTCTTCTGGCACGCGGCGGCGAACCTTTCATCCGCGCCGGCGTCGACACCGCCATGCGGCTTCTCGGCGACCAGTTCGTCGCCGGACAGACGATTGCCGATGCGCTCAAGCGCGCGCAGAAATCCGAGGCCAGGGGCTTCAGCTACTCCTACGACATGCTCGGCGAGGCGGCGATGACCGCCGGGGATGCGGCACGCTACTACGACGATTACGAGACAGCCATCCACGCCATCGGCAGGACGGCGAAAGGGCAGGGGGTCTACGAGGGGCCCGGCATTTCCATCAAGCTCTCCGCCCTGCATCCCCGCTACGAACGCGCCCAGCGCGCCCGCATGCTGGACGAGCTGCTGCCGCGCGTGGTCGAGCTGTGCAAGCTGGCGCGCGACTACGATATCGGGCTCAACATCGACGCCGAGGAGGCCGACCGGCTCGAGACCTCGCTCGACATCCTCGAGGCGCTGGCCATCGACCCCGATCTCGCGGGCTGGAACGGACTCGGCTTCGTGGTGCAGGCCTATGGCAAGCGCTGCCCCGCCGTCGTCGACTATCTCGTCGACCTCGCCCGGCGCAGCGGCCGCCGGCTCATGGTCAGGCTGGTCAAGGGTGCCTACTGGGACACCGAGATCAAGCATGCCCAGGAAGCGGGGCATGCCGACTATCCCGTGTTCACCCGCAAGGTGCACACCGACGTCGCCTACCAGGCCTGCGCGAAAAAGCTCCTCGATGCGCCCGACGCCGTCTACCCCCAGTTCGCCACGCACAATGCCCGGACGGTGGCCTACGTCTATCGGATCGCCGGCGACTGGGCGCCGGGCAAGTACGAGTTCCAGTGCCTTTACGGCATGGGCGAACCGCTCTATCGCGACATCGTGGCAGAGGGGCCGGACCATCGGCCGTGCCGTATCTACGCCCCCGTTGGCTCCCACGAGACCCTGCTCGCCTACCTGGTGAGCCTGATTCTCGAGAACGGCGACAACTCCTCCTTCGTCAACCAGGTCGCCGACCCGCATGCCGACGACGAGGCCCTGATCGCCGATCCCGTCGCCGATGCGCGCGACATCGAGCCGCCGGGCGCGCCGCACCCGGCCATTCCGCTCCCGGAGGATATCCTGGGCAGGCGCAAGAGCCCCACAGTGCCCGACCTCACCGACGAAGCGGACCTGGCCGGCGTGTCAGCGGCCTTCGCCGCCAGCGCCGACATGCTCTGGCAGGCCGAACCGTCGGCCTTTGCCGGAGGAACGCCGGGCGAGACCGTCCCGGTTCTCAATCCGGCCGATCACAACGACCGTGTCGGCACGGCGGTCTATGCCCACCCCGATACCGTGGGCGCCACAATGTCGGCCGCCCGGAACGCCGCCCCCGGCTGGGCCGCGCTTGCGCCCGAGGACCGGGCCGTCATCCTCGAGCGCGCCGCCGATATCCTGCAGGCGCGCATCAGCGAACTCTCGGGCCTCATCGTCCGGGAGGCCGGCAAGACGGCCGCCAACGCGCTGGCGGACGTGCGCGAGGCCATCGATTTCCTGCGCTACTACGCCGAACAGGGGCGCCTCAGGCCCGGGGGCGAGCCGCTGGGCGTGGTGGTGTGCATCAGTCCGTGGAACTTCCCCGTCGCCATCTTCCTCGGCCAGGTGACCGGTGCCCTGTCCGTCGGCAACGCGGTGATCGCCAAGCCCGCCGAGGAAACCCCGCTCATCGCCGCGGCCGCTATCGGCATCCTCCACGAGGCGGGTGTGCCTCAGGATGTCGTCCAGCTCATGCCGGGCAAGGGCGATATCGGCGCCGCGCTGGTCGGGCATGCGGTGACCGCGGGGGTGATGTTCACCGGCTCGACAGAGGTCGGCCACATCATCAACAATACCCTCGCCGGGCGCACCGGCCCCGACGGCCACCCCATTCCGCTGATCGCCGAAACCGGGGGGCAGAACGTGCTGATCGCCGATTCCTCGGCCCTGGCCGAACAGGTGGTCGGCGACGTCATGGCCTCGGCCTTCGACAGCGCCGGCCAGCGCTGCTCGGCCCTGCGGCTCCTGTGCCTGCAGGACGACGTGGCGGACCGTCTTCTCGACATGGTCAAGGGCGCCGCCCGCGAATTGCGCACCGGCAACCCCACGAGCCTTGCCACCGATGTCGGCCCCGTTATCACCGAACAGGCGCGCGACAACATCGCGACCTACATCGAGCGCCGCCGCGGCGAGGGCTTTGCGGTGACGAGTTATCCGCAGGGAACCGAGGCAGCGCCCGGCACCTTTATCGCTCCAACGATCATCGAGCTCGACGAGGTCGAGGATCTCGACGAGGAGGTGTTCGGCCCCGTGCTTCACGTCGTGCGCTACAGGCGCAAGGACCGCGACCGGCTCATCGCGCGCATCAACGCGCTGGGATACGGGCTGACCTTCGGCCTGCACAGCCGCATCGACAGCGAAGCGGCCCGCCTCGCCACGGCCGCGAGCGCCGGCAATATCTACGTGAACCGCAACATTGTCGGCGCCGTCGTCGGCGTGCAGCCTTTCGGCGGGCACGGCCTGTCCGGCACCGGCCCCAAGGCGGGCGGCCCGATCTATCTCAACCGCATGATCCGGTCGGGCCAAAACGACCTGCCCGGCGCGATGCCGAACGCCTCGGCCGAAGCGATGGGTGCGCTGAGAACCTGGGCTGAAAGCGAAGCCCCCGACCTCGTTCCGGCTATCGAGGCGGACTTGGGGCGAACCCCGCTTGGCCATCGCGCGGACCTGCCCAGCCCGGCGGGGGAGACCAACACCTACAGCCTCGAACCGCGCGGCCGCATCCTGGTCGTCCCGGCGACCGCCAAGGGCCTCGTCCGCCAGCTCGCCGCGGTCCTCGCCACCGGCAACACGCCCGTCATCGACAGCGACAATCCGGTGCTCGAAACCGTGCCGGATACTGTGACGGCATGTCTCGAGCGCGTTGCGGACGCCCTCGCCGCGGCGGATGTCACGGGTGCCCTTCTCGAAGGCCGCGGTGCCGAGCTGCTCCCCGCCCTGCGCACGCTCGCCGCGCGCGAGGGTGCCGTCGTCGTGCCGCAAAGCGCCTCCCGCGAGACGTTGCACAAGGGCGCTCCCGCCTACCGGCTCGACCTGCTGGTGCGCGAGCGTGTCGTCACCGTCAACACGGCGGCCGCAGGCGGCAACGCCAGCCTGATGACCCTCGATCCGAAGGGATGACCTGAACGCCGGTCCGCCCGTCACGGCGAAACAGGCCTAGGCCGATCCGTCCCGCGCGCTTTCGGGCGCGAAGTACAGAACCACCAGCCCCAGGCAGGTCACCAGGGCACCGGTGATGATGGCCGGGTTCGCCCAGCCGTTTCCCAGAAGCGCCTCGTAGACGATGACGAAGACCGGCACGAGATAGCCATAGGCCATGACCTTGGAGGCGGGCAGACGCAGGGAGGCGTATTGCATGAAGATGAAGGTGATGGCGGTGGGAAAGATTCCGAGAAAGGCCAGCGCCCACCAGAATTCGGCGGGCAGCGCCGTCCAGTTCGTTGCGACGATTCCCCCGGCGCCGTAGAGCGAAATCCAGATCGTCGTCGAAACGAGGATGAAGAAGGTCGAGACGGGCAGCGAGTCGTTGCGGCTGAGCCGGCGCAGCATCACCGCGAACAGCGCGTGGAAGATGCAGCCGGCGAAGAAGGTCGCCTCGCCCCTGCCCACCTCGAATCCGAGCGCTGCATCGATATCGGCATCGAAGATCACCCACAGCGAGCCGATGGCGGCGAACGCGAGGCTGACGGCCATGGCGGGACGCACCACCTGGCGCAGGATGAGATAACCGAAGGCCGCCGTCAGCAGCGGGGTCAGGGTGAACACCGCGCTGGTCGCCACGGGCTCGGTGATCGACAGCGCCACGAACATGGCAACGAAGTAGACCGCCATCAGCCCGCCCAGCAGCACAAAGCGCCATGGCGCGGGCGGAATGGCAAGCGGCCGGCGCAGGATGCCGAAGGCGTAGATCCCCATGATGACGGTGCCGATCAGGAAGCGCACCGCGTTCAGCGGGGCGGGATCGACATGGGGTACGGCGATCTTGCCCGCGGAGAACGAGCCCGCGATCAGGCTGGCGAACAGGATCATCACCACGTGGCCCTTGAGCTTTTCCACCCCGCGGGCGTGCGTCGTCATGGAAACGTTGGCGGTCATGGCGCGTGCGCTAGCATGTTTGTGTGGCGTGCCGCCATATGTTTCGTGAGGCGGGGCCGCGCCGCGCGCGGTCCCGCCATGTGGTGTGCCGGCCGCTACCGGCCGGCAGGCGGACCCGTCAGGCCGCCTCGGCGGGCATGGGGTGGATGGCCCTGAAGCTCACGCTCAGCCGGTTCCATGTATTGATCATGGCGACGGCGGCGGTGAGTTTGACCAGGTCCTCCTCGCTGAACGCGGCACGCGTCGCCTCGTAGAGTTCGTCGCTCACCCCGGCCTCGGAGACCTTGGTCACCGCCTCGGTCCAGGCGAACGCGGCGCGCTCGCGATCGGTGAACAACGGCGATTCCCGCCACGCGGCGACGAGGTCGAGCCGCTTGTTGGTCTCGCCGTCCTCCCGCGCCTCTCGGGCGTGCATCTCGACGCAGAACGAGCAGCCGTTGATCTGCGAGGCGCGCAGCTTGATCAGGTGGATCAGGCTCGTTTCCAGTCCCGAAGCGTTGATGGCCTCGTTGAGATTGCGCGCCGCCACCAGCAGTTCGGGGGCGTAGGCGAAGTAGTTCAGACGCGGTTGCATGGGTGTGGTCTCCTTTCCTTTTTGACCATCGTGAGCCGGCTTGCGCCGGGTCACCCCTGTGGCCGCTGATACCGGGCGCAGAATGCAGCGCTATGCGCGAGCACGCGCGGGTCGGCCCCCTCGCGGAAGCCGCGCACGATATCGGCGATCGTGGTTTCAGCCAGCGCGTCGCGATAGACGCGCTCGGCCCTGAGCATGGCAAGATTGATGGCGCAGGGATCGGGATAGGCCGAGGCATCCGGCGCCCCCGGCCCGCGCTGCCGGATTTCCCCGCACCGGAAGGCGGGCTGCCGCCCCTCGACGGCCAGAACGACATCGGCCAGCGTGATCGTCTCGGGCGCGCGCGCCAGCCGGTACCCGCCAGCGGGTCCCGAAACCGATTCCAGAATGCCGTCGGCGACGAGCCTTTTCAGGTGCTTGACCAGATAGCTCGCCGACAGCCCGTGATACTCGGCCAACGCCACCGCCGGCAGCGTCGCCTCCCCATCCAGTCCCGCCAGCGCCGCCGTGCAATGTATCGCGGCCTCGACCCCGTCTCCGAGCTTCATGGCGTATCCTTTCGTGGATTCCATTTATCATGGATATTTATTATCTACAATAGAATCGTATCGGTGCAGGAAGGGGGCATCGGTCCATGTTCTTCTCGTCACTCCCACACGCTCCACCCAGCACTCTCCCCCACACCCCACCCACGCCGTTATTCCCGCGAACGCGGGAATCCAACCGAAGCAGTCGGTTGGGAAGGTGGACGTGCTGTAGCAGGGTATGTGCCTCACACCGCAACTTAGGTGCTGTGCCGCATCCGCCATTGGATTCCCATTTGCATGGGAATGACGGGGAGGGTGACGCGGGGAAAGGGTGAGGGCGTGCAAATCACTGAGCGGACACGTTTTTCACCAATCTATCCTCGTCCCTTTGAGGTCCCGTATTCTCCCTCTCACGTTTCCGCGGTCGAGCGGAGGTGCACACGAGCGCTTCGCGGGGACGGGCCGGATCGGGTCGGGGGTCGCCCCGGCCCGGGCTGAAACTGTCCGTTGATTGAGCCCGCACAGCAGGGGCGGGTGTATCCCCGAAAGGGAGCTGGGATTACCCCACACTTCCGACAGGATAGGCCCAAAATGCCGGCCGTGCGAGGCGTGATGCGCCTCTGTTTTTATAGTTCGAGGTGGGTCACGTCCCGCACCGTTCGTTCAGGTCACCGCATACCCGTCAGGGAGAAAGCTCTCGTGCGGGCAAACAAGTGTGTCCAAGGCCAGCCGCATTCCGGAAGCCGGCCCCACACCGCAGCTGTCACCCCGGACTTGATCCGGGGCCCATTCGCG
>CAZNHG010000095.1:0-10786 GCA_964572555.1 uncultured Devosiaceae bacterium
AGGCCGATCCCGTCGCCTTGCGGCATTTCGAGCAATGACAGTTCTGCGCATAGGAAAAGGCATCCGCCACTTCATATCCCACGGCCCCGCACATGCATTCCCCGCGCAGCATTTTCGGCATCGTCTCGCGCATCGAATACTTCCCCCCTCGAACCGCAATGGCACGACAAATGGCCAAAGACCGCTTATATATAGCTCAGGATTGCGGCAATGACAGCGCGCCGCGCTGGACACCGGCCCGGCCTTGAGGCACCAAGGGACCGACACAAAGCGGCAACGAATGGAACTGGCCCATGCCCTCGACCACCATCAATGACGATGAAATCGCCCGGTTCACCGGCATGGCCGAGGAATGGTGGGACCCCGCGGGCAAGTTCAAGCCGCTGCACAAGTTCAATCCCGTACGCCTCGCCTATATCCGCGAGGAGGTGCTGGCTCATTTCCGCCGTGACGGCACGAAGCGCAGGCCTTTCGAGGGCTTGAGCTTTCTCGATATCGGCTGCGGCGGCGGCCTGTTGTGCGAACCGATGGCGCGGCTGGGCGCCGGTGTCACCGGCGCCGACGCGGCGGAGAAGAATATCCGTGTCGCCGAAATCCACGCCGAACAATCGGGCCTCGATATCGACTATCGCGCCACCACGGCCGAAACCATGGCCGCTGCGGGCGAGCAGTTCGACGTGGTGCTCAACATGGAGGTCGTCGAGCACGTCGACAGCGTGCCGCTCTACCTCGAGTCCTGCGCCCAGCTGGTCAAACCGGGCGGTCTGATGTTTGTCGCCACCATCAACCGCACCGCCAAGGCCTTCGCGCTCGCCATCGTCGGCGCCGAGTACGTGCTGGGCTGGCTGCCGAAGGGCACGCACACCTATTCGAAGTTCCTCACCCCCGAAGAGATTTCCTCCCAGCTCAAGCAGAACGGCATGAGCGTCAAGGACAAGTGCGGCGTCGTCTATTCCCCCGTCAGGGACGAGTGGCGCAAGGCGCGCGACATGAGCGTTAACTACATGATGCTGGGTGAAAAGCCGGCCTGAGGACGAACGGGAGATACGCGATGAGCACCGACGCCAGGATCGCCGTTGTCACCGGCGCAAGCCGGGGGCTCGGCCTCGAGACGGCCCGCCAGCTTGCCGGGCGCGGCTATCGCGTCATTCTCACCGCCCGCAGTGACGGCAAGGTCGCCATGGGCCTCGACGCGCTCGGGCACCCCGATAACGTCGAGGGTCACACCCTCGACGTGACAGATCAGTCGTCGGTCGATGGCTTCTTCGCCTGGCTTGCGCAAACCCACGGACGCATCGACGTGCTCGTCAACAACGCCGGCCACGATCCCGGCGGGTTCACGGACGCGCTGAATACCGCCGCCGACGCGCTCATCGAGACATTCGACATCAACGCCGTCAGTGCCTGGCGCATGGTCCAGAAAGCGCTGCCCATGATGAATGCCACCGGCTATGGCCGCATCGTCAACGTCTCCTCCGGCATGGGCGCGCTCACCGACATGGGCACGGGCGTCGTGCCCTATCGCCTGTCGAAGGCCGCGCTGAACGCGATCACCCGCATCGGCTCCAACGAGGCGCGCGGCAACGTCAAGATCAACTCGGTGTGCCCGGGCTGGGTGCGCACCGACATGGGCGGTCCCACCGCCACCCGCAGCGTGCCCGAGGGCGCCAGCGGCATCGTCTGGGCCGCGACCCTTGCGGACGACGGGCCGAACGGCGGCTTCTTCCGCGATGGAAAACCGATCGCCTGGTAGAAGAATTTGCTTCAAGGCCGGGCACTCCCCCCGCTGGAAATCGCCACATTTTCGGCTAGGCTCGGTATATGGCCACAACAACCCAAACCGACGACCTCGAACTCCTGCGGCACACGATCACGCTCGCCGAGGCTGCACGGGAAGGCGGCGATCACCCTTTCGGCGCGCTTCTGGCCGACCCGGCGGGCAACATCCTGATAGAGGCGGGCAACGCGCACACCCGCGAAAAGGGACTGGGCCACGCCGAGACCATCGTCGCCCGCGAAGCCGCGATCCTTTATTCCCCCGGCATGCTGGCGCGCTGCGCGCTCTACACCTCGGTCGAGCCCTGCGCCATGTGCGCGGGCGCGACCTACTGGGCCGGCATCGGCACGCTGGTCTTCGGGATGACGGAAAGGCGCCTGGCCGAAATGACCGGCGACAACCCGGAAAACCTCACCATGGACCTGCCCTGCCGCACCGTGTTCGACGCGGGGCGGCGGACGGTTGTGGTGCGGGGCCCCTTCCCGGACCTTGAGGACGAGATCGCCCGCACACACGAAGGGTTCTGGTGACTCTAGTCCTTCCCCTCGAGGAAGGGCTTGTGCAGCGCCATATCCGCCGCTCCCAGCCGGTCGTTGGCCGTCCAGTTCTGGTGCCAATAGGGATACAGGAGATTCGGCTGGCTCACCCTGTCGAGCCGGGCCACCTGATCGGCGGTGAGCTTGAGGTCGGCCGCGGCAAGGTTGTCCTCGAAATGTGCGTCCGTGCGCCCGCCTATAATCACCGAGGTCACGCCCGGCCGCTGCAACAGCCACGCCAGCGCCACTTGTGCGCCGGAAACGCCCTGCTCCGCGGCCACGGCCACAATCTCGTCGACGATGTCGTAGAGCTTGTCCTCGTCATAGACGGGCGGCTCCTTCCACCCCAGCTTGTGCCGGGTGCCCTCGGGCGATGAATCGCGGCGATATTTCCCGCTCAACAGGCCGCCCGCGATCGGGCTCCACACCAGGATTCCCAGGCCCTGGTCCAGCGTGATCGGCACAAGCTCGTATTCGGCCTCGCGCGCCTGCAGCGTGTAATGAATCTGCTGGGAGACGAAGCGCTGGTATTCGTGCTGCCGGGCCACGCCCAGCGCCTTCATGATATGCCAGCCCGAATAGTTCGAGCAGCCGACATAACGCACCTTGCCCTGCTTCACGAGGGTATCGAGTGCCTCCATGGTCTCCTCGAGTGGGGTCTGCCCGTCCCACTCGTGCACCTGGTAGAGATCGATGACATCGGTCTTCAGGCGTTTCAGGCTCGCCTCGCACTGTTCGATGATGTGCCAGCGCGACAGGCCCTTCTCGTTCGGCCCCTCGCCCATGGGAAAGCGCACCTTAGTCGCCAGCAGCGTCCTCTCGCGGCGGCCGTCCTCGGCAAGCGCCGAACCGATGAACTCCTCGGACGTCCCGCCCGAATAGACATTGGCCGTATCGATGAAATTGACCCCGCGGTCGAGGCACATGTCGATCTGGCGCTTGGCGCCTTCGGGATCGGTGTTGCCCACCGTCTCCGAGCCGCCGAAGGTCATGGTGCCCATGGTGATGGTCGATATCTTCAGGCCCGAGCGGCCCAAAAGGCGATATTCCATTGTCTCCTCCTTGAAGTATGCGAACGAACGGCCGCGCCCGCAGGTCGGCAGGCGCGTCAAACGGATGGGATCGGCAGGACGAACCCGCGCCCGGCGGGCGGCGGGGCGTGATTGGGCGGGAAACGGGCTAGTTGTGATCCTCGGGCAGGTTGGGCAGCGGCATGCAGTCGATGCCGTCCTCGAGGAGTTCCTTGATCTCCTCGCGGGTGGCCTCGCCATAAATGCCGCGCGCTTCCGTCTCCTGGTCGTGGATCAGCCGGGCTTCGGCGGCGAACCGGTCGCCGACATAGTCGGCTTCTGTCACCACCTTGTCGCGCAGCGCCTTGAGCGCGGCGCGCAATTCCGCCTGCTCGGGATGGCCGATGGAGACAGCGACCTTGTCCGTGCTCTTGCGCGAGACGGCCGGCGCCATCAGCGCCTTGTGCACGTCGCCCGAGCTGCACACGGGGCAAGTGACGATCCCCCGGATCTGCTGGTCCTCGTAAGCCTGGGCATTGCGGAACCAGGCATCGAACTTGTGCTCGTTTTCACAGACTAGCGAATACTGGATCACACCGGTTTCCTCACTTTATCCGCCGATCATGACAGAATACGGTTAACGCTTAGCGAAAACGCGCATGTATTGGCAAGGGCGGGCACCCGCGCCCGCACGTCCGCCACGCGCGCGGTATCGATGTCGGCCACGACCACGCCGGGCGTATCGCCGGCGCGTTCCGCCAGAACCTCGCCCCAGGGATCGACGATCATCGAATGCCCCCAGGTCGCCCGGCCATTCTCATGCGCGCCGCCCTGTGCCGCCGCGACGACGAAGGAGCCGGTCTCGATGGCCCGGGCGCGCAACAGCACCTCCCAGTGCGCTTTGCCCGTGGGTACCGTGAACGCGGCCGGAACCGCCAGCACCTCGGCTCCGGCCTCGGCAAGCGCGGCATAGAGCCTGGGAAAGCGTACGTCGAAACAGATCGACAGCCCCAGCCGGAATCCGGGCCCGTCGGCAACGACCGCCTCGCCACCGCCATGATAGGTCTCGCTCTCGCGATAGGGGCGGTCATCGGGCGGATCGGCATCGAACAGGTGAATCTTGTCATAAGTCGCCAGAATGACCCCATCCGGCCCGAACAGCACCGAGCGGTTGGCGAAATGCCCGTCATCGAGCCGCACCGCCAGCGAGCCCAGGTGCACATGGATACGATGCGCCGCCGCCATTTCCCCGATCGCGGCGACCGCCGGGTTGTTCGCAAACGGCCCGGCCACCTCGGCAAGCTGCTGCCGGTCGCCCGCGAACGCCACGCTCACCTCGGGAGTAAGCACATACTCCGCGCCCTTCCCCGCCGCCTCGGCGACGAGGCGGCGCAGCGCCTCGATATTGGTATCCGGTTGAATGCCGGCACACATCTGGACGGCGGCGACCCGTGTCGTTGCGGCCATCAGCCTGCCTGCAGCAATTCGTCGAGTTCGCCGTCGCGCTCGAGCGCGGCGATGTCGTCATATCCCCCGACATGGGTTGCGCCGACAAAGATCTGCGGCACCGTGCGGCGGCCATGCGCCCGCTCGGTCATCGCCCGCCGCCTGTCGGAATCGACCACAGAAATTTCCTCGAAAGCGATCCCCTTGCGCTTGAGAAGGCCCTTGGCGGCCACGCAGTAGGGGCAGATCGGCGTCGTGTAGATTTCCACCTTTGACATCCATGCCTCCGTGACATGCTTGCTGCTTATATGGGCATCTCCGCGCCGATGACAACGCGGGCGAAGCTGATGACATCGATTTGATCCACGCCCGCCCGCCGCAGTTCGCGGGTCAGGGCCTTCACCGTCGCCCCGGTCGTGATCACGTCGTCGACCAGCACGACCCGCCGTCCGCCCGCCGCCGCGAGAAAGTCCGGATCGACCGCGAACGCCCCCGCGACGTTGCGCGCCCGCTGATCGGCGCTCAACCCCACCTGCTGACGCGTCCGGCGCTTGCGCGTGACCCGTCCCGCGACCATGTCGCACCCGCTTCGCAGCGCCACCGCCCGGCACAGCTCCGTCGCCTGGTTGTAGCGCCGTTGCCACTGCCGCCAGCGGTAAAGGGGTACGGGCACGAGAACCGGATCGCCATCGAGGATTTCCGCGCACGCCGTCACCATCAGCCGCGCGCAGAACCGCGCCAGCTCCGGCTTGTCGCCGTACTTCATCTGGGAGACGAGCGTTTGTGCCATGTCGTTGTAGATCAGCGCCGAGCGCGCCCGATCGAACGGCGGCGGGTCCGCCTCGGCCGCCGCCGAGCGCGCATCGGGTCCCAGCGGCACCTCGAAGGGCAGGCCCAGCACCGGGCACATCGGCCGGGTAATCGGCCGCAACCCGTGCCAACAGCGCGCGCACAAACTGTCGGGCGTGGCGACCGGTGCCGCGCAGTTCAGGCACACCGGCGGATACACCTGATCAAGCACATGACGGCCGAAACGCCGCAGCCACCCCGCCCGCGCCGGGGCAGGAGCGCTGTCTTTGACAGGGGCGGGACGCTTGTCCATAACCCCATCTTGCACGCGGCGGTCCACGCTGTCGCGCCCCGATCAGAGCGTGTCCAGAAAAAGTGGCACCCACTTTTTCGGTTCGGGCGCGCGACAAAACAAAAACTTGCAGGTGTCGGGCTGAATGCAGTTCAGCGCGACACCCTCTAGTCAGAAAGGCCCGTTATGCCCGGCCCCCAGGCCAGCCCGCCGCAGATCTTCGACCGCGCCCTCGTCGCGCGCCGCCTGGCCGCGGCCCGGCGCACCCAGCCGGATTTCATCTCGCAGCTGGTCATCGACGATTTGCCCGACCGGCTCGGCCCGGTCACCCGCGCTTTCGAAAAGGCCCTCATCATGGGCCCCGACGCCCGTCTCCTGCCCGCCGCCGGCCATGCCGGCGAGGGACCCGTCACGTTCGAGCGCGTCTCGACCCTCGTGCCGTCCGGGCTGCCTCTCGTCGACCCCGAGAACCTGCGCCTTCCGGGACGCGAGTACGAACTTATCGTCTCCCTTCTCGATCTGCAGCTGGTCAACGACGTCCCGGGGTTCCTGGCCCGCGTTCGCGCCCATCTCGCCCCGGACGGGCTGATGCTGCTCGCCGCGATCGGAGGCAACACCCTGACCGAGCTGCGCTCCGCCTGGCTGAATGCCGACGCCGAACTCACGGGCGGCGCGGCCCCGCGCATCGCCCCGTTCATGGATATCCGCGATGGCGGTGCCCTGTTGCAACGCACCGGCTTCGCCCTGCCCGTCACCGACGTGGACCAGCACGTGGTGCGCTATTCATCACCCCTCGCCCTGATGCAGGATCTGCATGCACTGGGCGCCACGAACCCGCTCGTCGACCGCCCGCGCCGCATGACCACGCGCAGCCATCTCGCGGCCGCCAGCGCCGCCTACGAAGCAGCGGCCGCCGATGCCGACGGCCGCGTGCGCGCTACGCTCGAAATCGTCTGGATGTCCGGATGGGCCCCGCACGAAAGCCAGCAACAGCCCCTCGCCCCCGGCAGCGCCGAGGTCAGCCTCAAGGACGTTCTGGGCGACAGGAGTGGCGGCTCAAAGAACTAAAGCGCCGGGCGAAAAAGTGGAATCCGGTTTTTCGCTTAGCCGGCGCGACCACTAAGAATCCAGATCGCCGGGTGATTTGGATTAATCGCCCGACGATCTGAGCCTACAAGCCGATGTCGTCCAGCATGCCCGCGAAGGCGTCGGCCGGCCCGCGCATCAGGGCGATGAACGGCTCGCCGATATCGGTGAACCACAACAACAGGATCATCGCCAGAAGGCTCGCCATCAGCGAGACCTCCATCGTCGTGGCGGCGCCATCCGCCCGGGCGAACTGCGTCAATGCGGATACGAACTCATCCCGTGACCAAATCTCCATGCGGCATCCCCGTTCACAGAGTATTTTCCGGAACCAAGCGCTCTACCTGTCGCTCACAAGAGATCGTGCAACGGCGCGACAAGCGGCGCGTCCGCCGGGGGCATGGGATAGTCCCGCAAGTCGCGCGGCCGGACCCATTTCAGGGCCGTATGCTCGCGGGGCTCGGGCCAGCCCTGCCATTTCCGGCATACGTAAAGTGGCATGAGAAGATGAAATTTCTCGTAAGAATGGCTCGCAAATGTTAACGGAGCCAGGCACGCTTCTTCGGTCGAGATACCCAGTTCCTCGTCGAGTTCGCGGATCAGGGCCGCCTCGGGCGACTCCCCCTCCTCCAGCTTGCCCCCTGGAAACTCCCAAAGCCCCCCGAGCTGCTTGTCCGCGGGCCGCTGGGCGATCAGAACGCGCCGGTCCGCATCGACGAGCGCGCAGGCAACCACAAGCAGCATGGACATTGGCGGAAGTTCCCTCGTGTTACGCGGGCCGGCGGTAGTGATAGCGATAGACTTCCTCGAAGCCCAGCGAGCGGTAGAGATTGATCGCCGGCACATTGTCGCTGACCACCTGGATCGCCGCCCATCCCGCGCCGGAGTCGCGGCTCCAGTTGAGCGCCGCCTGCATCACCGATCGGCCATAGCCCTGCCAGCGCAGATCGGGACGCACCACCACGTTGAGATAGACCCCGATCCCGGCATTGTTGTTGGTCAGCGCGGCGGCCGCCGGCTGCCCCTCGCCATCATGTACAAGGATGCCGGTCGCTGGCGTCTCGATCCGCCCCAGCATCTGTCCCAGCGCCTCGACCGTCTCGGCCCCGTACCCGCTCATCGCCGCCTGAACCTCGTACCAGGCGGGGTCGGCGGCCTCGAACAGCTGAAACGAGTGCTTCGGCGTGAAGGCGGCCCCCACGGGCATGGCGAGAACGCTGCTCGGCTCGAGCGGCTCCCAGCCGTGATGGTTCAGCGCCCCGATGACCTTCTCCGCCGTCAGCGGCGTGATCCGGAAGGTCGGCACGCCGCCGAGCGTCCGCGCCCATTCCGCGTAGCGCGCCACGCGCGTCTCCGCGTCGTTGTCGTCGCTGGGGTCCATCGCCTGGGCGGAATTGGCACACTTGGTGTAGCCGTTGGCGAACCGCCACAGCCAGCCGCCGTCCCAATGCTCCTCGAGCGCCGGCCAGGCGCTGAGAAACGCCTGCTCGAGCTGCAGGTTGGAGGGCCGCTGGACCACCCCTCAGCTCCGGTAGTCGGCGTTTATCGACACGTAGTCGTGGGTCAGGTCGCAGGTGTAGACCGTGGCTTTCCCCTCGCCGAGCCCGATATCGACATTGATGGCGATCTCGTCACCCTGCATGTAGAAGCTGATCTCGTCCTCGTCGTAGTCGGCCGCCCGCTCTCCGTTCTCGGCGACCAGGATGTCGCCGAACCGAATCGAAAGCGTGTCGCGGTCCGCCGGCTCGCCGGCCTTGCCCACGGCCATCACCACGCGCCCCCAGTTGGCGTCCTGCCCCGCGATCGCCGTCTTGACCAGCGGCGAATGCGCGATCGAACGCGCGATGACCCGGGCGCTGGCATCGTCCGTCGCCCCTTCCACTGTGATCGTGACGAGCTTGGTCGCCCCCTCGCCGTCCCGCACGACCTGCATGGCCAGTTCGAACATGACCTCGTTGAACGCCTGCCCGAAGATACCGGCGCGCTCGTCGTCGATGTCCGCGATTTCCTTGAGCCCGTCTGCGGCCGTCTTGCCGGTGGCGAACGCCAGCAACGTGTCCGAGGTCGAGGTATCCCCGTCCACCGTGATGGCGTTGAAGCTGGTGGCAACGTATCTCTCGATCATCTCCTGGAGCACCGGCGTGGCAACCGGCGCGTCGGTGAAGATGAAGGCGAGCATGGTCGCCATGTCCGGCGCGATCATGCCCGAGCCCTTTGCAATGCCCGAGATCGACACCTCGACCCCGTCGATCATCACCGACGCCTTCGCGATCTTGGGGAAGGTGTCCGTGGTCGTGATCGTCTTGGCCGGCTCGATCCAGGGGTGCGACTTCAGCCGCGTCGCGCAGTCCGCCAGAACGTCGCGGAACCGTTCGCCGTCGAGCGGCTCCCCGATCACCCCCGTCGAGGCCAGAAGAACCTCCTTGGCGTCGCACTCGGCCTGCGCCGCGGCGATCTCCGCCGTCAGCTCGACCGCCTTGCGCCCCTTCATGCCGGTGAAGGCGTTGGCATTGCCCGAGTTGACCACAAGCGCCCGTGCCGTGCCGGCCTTGAGGTGCTCGCGGCACCAGTCCACGGCCGCCGAGGCGCATTTCGACTTCGTCAGCACCCCCGCGACGTTCGTACCCTCGTCGAAAACGGCGAAGAACACGTCGCGCCGGTTCTCGTACTTGATCCCCGCCGCCGCCGTCGCGAAGCTCACGCCCTCGATTTCGGGCAGTTCCGGATAGGTCTTGGGGGCGAGCGGGGAGTGCTTGAGGGTCATGTCGGGACCAGCCTTTGATACAATCGCGCCGTGGTGTGCCCGACAACCGTGTCCAATTCAAGGGGCGAGATCAACGGGCCGCGCGCCGACGGCCGTCTCCGGGAGCGCATCTCGCCGGGCGGTGAGGACCTGTTGCCCGGATTAGTCGTATGTCCCGTTTTCCTGGGAGTGCGAAGGTCTTAGGCATTGTATTGCGCGTCGGTCACATGCTCCATCCAGTCAACGGCCTTGCCATTCTGAACTTCGTGAACGGCGATGTGCGTCATCGCGGTTTCCGGGCTGGCCCCGTGCCAGTGTTTCTCGCCCGGGTCGAACCAGACAACATCGCCGGGCCGGATTTCCTCGACCGGACCCCCTTCGCGCTGCACGCGCCCGAGGCCCGATGTAACGATCAGGATCTGGCCGAGCGGATGGGTGTGCCACGCGGTGCGGGCCCCCGGCTCGAAGGTAACCTGCGCCCCCTGCACGCGCTCGGAATCAAAGGGATTGAACAGCGGATCAATCCGGACGGTTCCCGTGAACCAGTCAGCGGGACCTTGGCCTGAGGGAGCGGACCCTGCGCGAACGATTTCCATGGCGCTTCTCCTGAACGCTTTGCCGCCGCCGTGGCATGGTCGGCCTGCCCCCTCGACCGGCAGGGGCTGGCTTTGTGCCGCACCACTTGATTGAACTCGATATCACAAGCGGCCACTTCATCGAAGCGTCGACTGACTGGTTTCACGGTTTCCTGGACCTTCACCTCTACCACCCGCATCGCCGCCATATGTTTCCGGCTTTCTCCCATCTGGTAGAGGCACTTTGGGGCCGCCCCTGTACGGGACGGCCCCAAAAGCCGTTTCCGCTTCCCTCTCCATCGGGGGTCGGGACAGCCCTACCCCCTGCCCCCTGACAGGAAACGTCCGAACGCCCTGTTGATGGCCGGCATGATACCGAAGATGATCGAGACCACCATGATCGGCGTGAGGACCAGTGTGCGCTGCCACATTGTCCAGCCGGCCGTGACCGGCCCCAGGGCGTAGAGATAGGCAGTAACCATCGGGTAGACCGACAACGTCATGACGAGGGCGAGCCGCACGCGCGGCGAAA
>CAZNHG010000096.1:0-4968 GCA_964572555.1 uncultured Devosiaceae bacterium
CGCCTCGCGCGCTTCGGCGAGAGCCTTGAGGGCGCACGCGGACATGGCGCTGTCGAGCCCGAAATCCTTGGCCATGCGGGTATAATACCCGACATCCTTACCGGCGTTGCTGACCGAGAAGGCGAGCTGGATATCGTGATCGACCGCCTGTGCGCGGATGAAGTCCATCATGCCCGAGCGCAAGGGACCCGCCGACATGACGTCGTAGAGCGCCTGCCGATCGAGACCGGCCATGTCGGCCATGGCGAAGGCCTCCGACATGGCGCAGGCCGTGGTCATGGCATAGAAGTTGTTGATCAGTTTCAGCGTGTGCCCGGCACCCAGCGGGCCGACGTGAAAGACGTTTTCCCCCAGATCGTCGAGTACGGGCCTGGCGCGGGCGAAATCCGCCTCGGCCCCGGCAGCCATGATGTTGAGCTTGCCCTCGCGCCCGTGGCTGGGAGTGCGCCCCAGCGGGGCGTCCATGTAGGCGGCGCCGGCCGCCCGCACGTCCTCGCCGAGCCTGAGCGTCGAGCCGGGAAGCGACGTGCCGAAGTCGATGACGAGAGCACCCTCGCGCAAACCGGCGATCACGCCGTCGTCGCCGGACATGCGCGCCTCCACCGAATCGGAGGTATCCATGCACAGCATGACGATGTCGCTCGCTGCCGCGACGTCCTTGGCGATCGTGACTTCCCGCGCGCCGCGCGCGATAGCCGCCTCGACATTGTCGCGCTTGCGGTTGGCGATGACGGTGAGCTCGTAGCCGCGGTCGATGAGCCGCTGGACCATGGCCGAGCCCATCAGCCCCAGCCCGATGAATCCGATACGCGGTTTGCCTTCGGTCATGGTTAACGATTCCCTTCTATGCTGGTGCGGGCGCAGGCGAAGCGGGGACACGGGGCTCCGATGTCACGAGATTACCGCAAACACCGGTGAAACGCTTGGCAGCGCCGCCGGATTCGTGCGAGCACACCCGACCATGCGCCCCCGCTATGGGTGCCCACCTCACTGGATATGCAATGCAGCTGCAACCGCAAATTCTCGCCGCCATCCGCAAGCAGGCCGAAACGCCCGGTCAGCGGAGCTTTTATCTCTACGACACCACCACCATGCGTGAGAAGATCGCGCAGCTTCAAGATATCCTGCCCGAAAGCGTCAACGTCTACTACGCCATGAAGGCCAACCCGCACGTCGCCTTTCTCACCGCGGCGGGCGAATCGGGGATCGCGGGCGTGGAGATCGCCAGCCTGGGCGAAGCGCACAAGGCGGTCGAGGCCGGATTCAGCCCCGGCGCGCTGATTTTCACCGGCCCGGGCAAATCTCCCGAGGAATTGACCTGGTCGGTCTCCAACCGCGTCGAGACGGTGCACATCGAGAGCCTGACCGAGGCGCACCGGCTCGAGACGGTCTGCGCGGCGCTGGGCCAGACCCAGGATATCCTGGTGCGCGTGAACCCGAACTTTCATATCCACGGCGCGCAGGCCAATTTTTCCGGCGACAGCTCCAAGCTGGGCATCGACGAGCGTCGGCTGGGGGAAATCCTGCCCAAGATTCTCGCCCTGCCCAATCTCAACTTCAAGGGCCTGCACGTTTACGCCGCCTCGGGCGTTCTCAACATTTCGGACCTTCTCAAGAACGTCGAGATGGTCTTCAAGCTCGCCCGCGACATCGAGGCGCGCTACGACAATGTGCGCTGCGACATCATCGATTTCGGCGGCGGCTTCGGAATCGACTATCTCGAGACCGGGCAGGATTTCTCCGCCGCCACCTATGCCAAGAGCCTGCGCGGCATGATCGGCAAGTACAATTTCGAGGACCGCAGCTTCGTGCTCGAACTGGGGCGCTACCTGACCGCGGACAGCGGCTGGTACTGCACCGAGATCCTCGACATCAAGGAAAGCCTGGGCAAGAAGCAGGTGGTGTGCGCCGGCGGCGCGCACCATTTCCGCCGGCCCGTGGCGCTGGGGATCAACCATCCGGTCACCGTCATCCCCATGCACCGCCCCCGCGTGTTCCAGGGGCAGGAGTGGGTGGACAACGAGACGGTCTTCATCGGCGGGCCGCTGTGCAACACGGCCGACCGCCTGGCCCCGCGCGACGTGCACATCGACCGCGCCGAGATCGGCGACATCGCCGTGTTCGGCCTCGCCGGCGCCTACGGCTATTCCATGTCGCACCTCGATTTTCTCAGCCACGCCCATCCCGCGGAAATCGTTCTGGCGTGAATAAACCGGCGCGCGTGTCCGGACGCTCTTGCCCCGCCGCGTGTGATAACGTTAATACTCACGCTATCCAAATCCGCCGTGGCGTCCCCGATGCCGCGCTCAACGCTGTTGCCGGGAGAACATCATGAGCAAGAAGATCGTCAAGCAGATCGCCCACGCCTGCATTTTTGCGAAGGACCTCAAGGAAACCGAGGACTTCTACGCCAATGTTCTGAGGATCGAGAAAATCTTCAACTTCACCCGCGACGGCGACGTGTTCGGCTATTATCTCGACGCGGGCGGCGACACGCATATCGAGGTGTTCCACAAACCCGGGGCCGCGTTCGCCGAGAGCAACCAGATCAACCACATCTGCCTCGAGGTCATCGATATCGACGCCGCGATCGCCCATATCCGGGCGCAGGGGGTCGACGCCTCGGACAAGTCGAACGGTTGCGACGACACCTGGCAGTCCTGGATCACCGACCCGAACGGGGTGAAGATCGAGTTGTTCCAGTACACCGGCGACAGTGCCCAGTTCGTCGGCCGCGACCGCGTCGCGCACTGGTAGGCGGCCGCCGCAGAACATTGCACAAGGCCGCGCGGCGGCTTAACTCGGTCCCATCGAGATCATCTACGAAGGGACGCGCGATGAGCCTGTGGCCCGCCATCTTCAACCGCCGCCCGTCCGGGCCGCCGCAGCGGCGCCGGCTGACATGGGCCGAGCGGCCCGAAACCGTCTATGCGGTCGGCGACGTGCATGGCTGCCTCGACGCGCTGCTCGCGCTCGAGGAAAGGATCGTCGCCGACGCCTGCGACCGCGCGGGGCGCAAGCTCATCGTCATGGTGGGCGACTACATCGACCGCGGGCCTCAGGCCGCACAGGTAATCGACCATGTCCTCGGCCGCCCGCCCGCGGGGTTCGAGCGCCGGTGCCTTGTCGGCAATCACGAGTTGCTCCTGCTCGACTTTCTCGCCGACCCCGCGGACAGCATCCACTGGCTGGAAATGGGCGGGCACGAGACGCTGAACTCCTACGCCATTCCGCTGGGGTCGATGACCGCCGGGGATTTGCGCGGCAAGGCCTTCCGCCGGCTCCTCGACGATCGGATTCCCCGGACGCATCTCGACTTCATGCGCAACCTGCCCACCGTGCTGGCAATGCCGGGATTCGTCTTCGTTCATGCCGGGGTGAAGCCCGGCGTACCGCTGGCCGAACAGGCGGACCACGATCTCGTCTGGATTCGCGAGGAATTTCTCGACGCCGCCGGCACCGGGCTCGACGAAATCGTCGTGCACGGCCACACGCCCACACGGGAGCCGGTGGCCACCCCGCACCGCATCGGCATCGACACGGGCTGTTTCATGACCGGGCGGCTGACCGCCGTGCGCATCGATAGCGGGGGCAACACGGCGTTCCTGTCCACGGATTGATCGCCGCGAAACATGTCCTAACGCGCATACGCCTCGCGATACCATGCGACGAACGCGCGAACCCCTTCCGCGACGGGCGTTTGCGGCGTGTAACCGGTCAGCGCCTGCAACAGCTCCGCCGCCGCCCAGGTTTCCCGCACATCGCCCTTCTGCATGGGCAGCATGACCTTTTCGGCGGATGTGCCAAGGCACGCCTCGATCGCCTCTATGAACGGCATCAGCCCCACCGGCTGGCCGCCGGCGATGTTGACCACGCGCCAGGGGGCGACCGGCGAGAGCGAATCCGCCACCTCCGCGTTCACCGGCCTGCCCTTTTCGGGCACGGCATCCATCAGCCGCACGATCCCCTCGACGAGATCGTCGATATAGGTGAAGTCGCGCTGCATTTCGCCCTCGCCATAGACCTCGATGGGGCGGCCGTTCTCGATGGCGTCGACAAACTTGAACAGCGCCATGTCCGGCCGCCCCCACGGCCCGTAGACGGTGAAGAACCGGAAACAGGTCGTGGGAATCGCCCACAGATGCGCATAGGAATGGCTCATCGCCTCGCCCGCCTTCTTGGTGGCGGCGTAAAGCGTCATCGGCGAATCGGTGAGATCGGTCTCGCGAAACGGCATCTCGGCATTGCCGCCATAGACCGAGCTGGTGGAGGCGACGAGAAAATGCCGCGGCGCCACCTGGCGCGCCGCCTCCAGCACGTTGAACGTGCCCTCGAGATGGGCGCTGACATAGGCATCCGGGTTCTCGAGGCTGTAGCGCACCCCCGCCTGCGCGGCGAGGTGCACGATCATCTCGGGCTGGCAATCGTCGACGGCCCGCATCAGCGCGTCACGGTCTTCCAGCATGCCGATATGCGCGCGAAAGCCGTTGGACTGCGCGAGGATTTCGTGGCGCCTTTGCTTGAGCCTGACGTCGTAGTAGGGCGTCATGCCGTCGAACCCGACGACCATGTGCCCGTCCGCGATCAGGCGCCGGGCGAGATGGAAGCCGATAAAGCCCGCGGTTCCCGTGATCAGTACGCGCATCGGCCCGCTCCTCAAATCCCGTTCGCCCGGCCCACGCTTGTATATCTGAACCCGTGTCGTTTCATGTCGGCGGTGCGGTAGATGTTGCGCAGGTCGACGATGACGGGCTGGGCCATCGCGCCCTTGAGCCGCTCGAGATCGAGCGCCCGGAACGCCTCCCACTCGGTGACGATGACAAGGGCATCGGCGGCGTGCGCCGCATCGTACGGATCGGTGGCGTAATCGATCCCGGCGAAGATGGTGGACGCCACCTCCATGCCCTCGGGGTCGTAGGCCCGCACCGTCGCCCCGTGATCCTGCAGCGCCTGGATGATGGCGATCGA
>CAZNHG010000096.1:4978-10742 GCA_964572555.1 uncultured Devosiaceae bacterium
CGGCCCGTTGCAGTCCCTCGATCAGGGCGATCGACGGGCTTTCGCGCATGTCGTCGGTGTTCGGCTTGAAGGTCAGCCCCAGAACCCCGACCGTCTTGCCCCGCACCGCACCCCCGCACGCCGCGATCACCTTGCGCGCCATGGCCCGCTTGCGCGTGTCGTTGACCGCCACCGTCGTCTCGATCAGCCGCAGCGGCCGCTCGTGGTCCTGCGCCGTCTTGACCAGCGCCAGCGTGTCCTTGGGAAAGCACGAGCCGCCATAGCCCGGCCCGGCATTGAGAAACTTCGGCCCGATGCGCTTGTCCAGGCCGATCCCCCGCGCCACGTCCTGCACGTCCGCGCCCACCGCCTCGCACAGATCCGCCATCTCGTTGATGAAGGTGATCTTCATTGCCAGGAAGGCATTGGCCCCGTACTTGATCAACTCGGCGGTGCGCCGGCGGGTGAACTGCAGCGGCGCCTGGTTGAGATACAAGGGCCGGTAGACCGCGCCCATCACCTCCTCGGCCCGCGCGTCCTCGACCCCGACAACGATGCGGTCGGGATGCTTGAAGTCCTCGATGGCCGCGCCCTCGCGCAGGAACTCGGGGTTGGAGGCCACCGAGAAGTCGGCATCGGGCCGCGTCTCGGCGATGATGCGCGCCACCTCGTCGCCGGTGCCCACCGGCACGGTCGACTTGGTCACCACCACCGTGTACCCCTCCATCGCCCCGGCAATGGTACGCGCCGCCGCCTGCACATAGGAAAGGTCGGCATGCCCGTCGCCGCGCCGCGACGGCGTGCCCACGGCGATGAACACCACCTCGGCGCCGCGCACCGCCGCGCGCACATCGGTGGTGAACGCCAGCCGCCCGCTCGCCACGTTGGCCGCAACCAGCTGCTCGAGCCCGGGCTCGTAGATCGGCATCCTGCCGGCATCGAGCGCCCCGATCTTGCCCGCGTCCACATCCGCGCACGTCACATCGTGCCCGAAATCGGCAAAACAGGCCCCGCTCACAAGGCCAACATAACCAGAGCCTATCAGCGTGATCTTCATGAAAACAGTCGCTCCCGCCCGCACACAACAACAGTCCCGCCGGGTTTAGCGGCACACGCCCGGCAGCGCCAGAGCCCGATCGCATCTGTCGACGGTCTTTTTGCCGCGAGCCCATGCATGCGATCCGGAGCGCGGAAGCAAACGTAGATAACTTTATTATAACCTTAATAAAACTTTACGCGGTTGTACGCGTGCCGAACCCGGCCGCATCCGGGATTTCCAGCCGATCTCGGCACACATTGGCGAAAATCGTCCGCCCGCGGCGCCGAGCGCCGCGCCACCGGGACCGAAATCGGCCGAGGCCACTCGCGAGAGCGCTAAAATGATGGTAAAACCTGATCGGTCAGCCAGTTGTGAGTATCCGGGAGAGGGGTCGAAAAGTTGGCTTGCGTGACCCTGGGCGGGGCGGGACTGCGTGTTCTCGTATCATTTTGTTGTGCTTGCCTTGTCCTCTCGCCGGCCGAGGCCGGGGCGTTCAGCCTGTTCGGCATCACCCTGTTCGAGGACCAGCAGGACGAGGACGCGAACGCCGTCATTGCCGACCCGCAGCCCTATGAGCTCACCTTCGAGGTCACCGGTGACACCGCCACGGCCGAGGAGCCGGTCCGCAATGCCGCGAACCTGTGGAGCGGCCGCGATGAGCCCGCCTCCGGCGCCGCCGGCCTTCTCGCCACCGCCCGCGCGGACTATCAGCGCATCGTCTCCGCCCTTTACAACCAGGGGTTCTACGGCGGCACGGTCACGATCACCGTCGAAGGACGCGAGGCAACCGACCTGCCGCCCGATGCCGACCTGCCCGATCCCGCCACGGTGCGCGTACGCGTCGACACCGGCCCGCGTTTCAGTTTCGGCCGGCTCGAGATCGCCAATCAGGCCCCGCCGGCCACGGACAGCCGCGACGAGGTTCCCCCGCCCGGCGAGGAAGGGTTCGTCACCGGCGAGACCGCCCGTGCCGGCACCGTGCGCACCGCCGCGGGGCTCGCTGTACGCGCGTGGCGCCAGCAGGGGCACCCCAAGGCGACCGTGACCGGGCAGGACATCACCGCCGATCACGCCACCGGCGAGGTCGCGGTGCGCCTGACCCTCGATCCCGGTCCGCGCGCCAGTATCGGGCGGATTACGGTCGAGGGCGCCCAGGATGTCGACGCCGCCTTCATCGCCCGCGCCTCGGGCCTGCAACCGGGCCGGGAATACGACCCGGACGACCTCGAACGCGCCCGTTCGCGGCTGGTCGCCCTGGAAACCTTCAACGTGGTCAAGATCGAGGAAGCCGAAAGCGTCGGCCCCGGCGGCACCCTGCCGCTGACCATCACCGTGAGCGAGCGCAAGCCGCGCCGTGTCGGCGTGGGCGGCACCTATTCCAGCGTCGACGGGCTCGGCTTCGAAACCTTCTGGATGCACCGCAACGTGTTCGGCGAGGCGGAGAACCTCAGGCTGGACGCCAAGGTCGCGGGCATCAGCTTCCCCGTCGATACCGGCGAATTCGACTACGAGTTCGGCGGCACGTTCCGCAAGCCGAGCATCTATACGGCCGATACCGATTTCCTCGCGAGCGCGACCGCCAGACGCGGGGTGCTCGAGCGCTATACCGAGACCTCGATCGAGGGGCGGGCCGGCTTCACCCACGAGTTCAACGAGGAGTTGAGCGCGGAGGCAGGCCTTCACGCCAAGCGCGCCAGATTCAACGACGATGTCTTCGGCGAGCGCGATTTCACGCTGGCGGGCGCTTACGGCGGGGTCACCTATGACAGCCGGGACAGCACGACCGATCCCACCGAGGGCATCTACGCCGCGCTGGATGCCGAGCCGTTCTACGAGATGAACTACGACAACGCCGCCATCCTGATGACCGCCGAGGCGCGCACCTATTTCGGTTTCGGCGAGAACGACCGCTTCGTCATCGCCGGCCGCGCCAAGGCCGGTGCACTGGTCGGGCCGGATGCCAGTGAGACCCCGCCCGACAAGCTGTTCTTTGCCGGCGGCGGCGGCTCGGTGCGCGGCTATGCCTATCGCTCCATCGGTGTCGAGGGGCCGGGCGGCGACATCTTCGGCGGCAAGTTCCTCACAGAGGCGTCCATCGAGGCGCGCATGAAGGTTTCCGAGAGCATCGGCATCGTCGGTTTCGTCGACGCGGGCTACGTCACCTCCGAGGAATTCGTGGCCCTGGGCGAGGGCACGCGCATCGGCGTGGGCGCCGGCCTGCGCTACTATACCGGCCTCGGCCCGCTCCGGCTCGACTTCGCCATTCCGCTCGACAAGCGGGCGGGCGATTCCGACTACGCGCTCTACGTCGGCATAGGACAGGCATTTTGAGACGGCTGATCGCAGCATTGGTTATCGTCTGCGCCGCGGCGGGCGCCGCGGTGCCGCTGATCGCCCAGGAGTCGCAGGAAGCGGAAAAGTCGATGTTCCTCAACTTCGTCGAGGACCGCATTTCCGCACCGGGCCGGCGGATTTCGATCAACGGGCTCGAGGGCGCGCTGTCCTCGAACGTCGCCATCGGCGAGATCACCATCTCGGATTCCGAAGGCGTGTGGCTGCGCATCATCGACGCCCAGCTCGACTGGAACCAGGGCGCGCTGCTGGGTGGCCGGCTGCAGATCAACGAGTTGTCCGCGGCCAGCATCGACTATGTCCGGCCCGCCATTCCACCCGAAGGCGTGACCCCGCCTGCGCCCGAGGCCACGGGCTTGCAGGTGCCCGAATTCCCCGTCGCCGTCGTTCTCGAACAGCTTTCGGTACCCAGCGTCACTTTCGGGGAGGACGTGTTCGGCCTCGGTTCGGAGATCGCGCTCGACGGGCGGCTGGTGCTCGAGGGCGGATCGCTCGACACCAATCTCGACATCGAGCGGCTCGACGGCCCCGGCGGCACGCTGCAGGCCGCCGTCGCCTATGATAAGGAAACCGAGGAGATCGATCTCGACCTGACCCTCACCGAGCCGGAAGACGGCGTGGTCGCCAACCTTCTCGACCTTCAGGGCCGTCCGGGCATCGAGATGCGCATCAAGGGCTCGGGGCCCTACGAATCGCTCGCCGCCAGCATGACCCTCGATGCCGATGGCGAACGCGCACTGACCGGCCTTGCCAGGCTCGAACGCGCCAGCGACGGATTGGGCGTGCGCGCCAGGCTCAACGGCCCCATCGCCGACCTCGTCGCCCCGGCCTATCGCCCCTTCTTCGGCGCGGAAACCCGGCTCACGGCCAACGCCCTGTTGCGCGACGGCGGCGGGTTCGCCCTCAACGAGATGACGCTGAGCGGCGGCCAGCTCAATCTGACAGCCAGCGCGGACACCACCGCCGACGGCTTCCTGCGCGAACTCGCGCTCGACGCCGAAATCGCCAGCCCCGGGGGCGGCCGCGTGCTCCTGCCCCTCGCGGCCGCCGGTACCACGATCGGCAGTGCCCGCGCCGTGATCGATTATGGCCGCGACGAGAACTGGACGGGCTCGATCCGGGTCGAGGGACTGGACACGGGCGACCTCGCCACCCGGACCATCGCGCTCGATCTCAACGGTGCCGCGGTCAACATCGGCGATCCTGAGAACCGGCGCGTCACCTTCAATGCCGACGGCAGGATCGAGGGGATCTCGACCGACGACCCGCGCGTCGCCGATGCGCTGGGCGACTCCGCGGGCATCGGCATTGCCGGGCTGTGGGAGGCCGGCGGCCCCATCCGCATCGTCGAGACGCGCCTCGAGGCCAAGGCCCTGACGGCAACGCTCGAAGGCGAGATCGACGACTTCGTCTTCGATGGCGGGCTGAGCCTCGACACCCCGAGCCTCGCCCCCTTCTCCGGCCTTGCCGGGCGCCAGCTTTCGGGTGCCATAGACCTGTCCGCAAACGGCACGCTGGAGTTCCTCACCGGCGGGTTCGACCTCACGCTCGACGGCACGGCCGAGAATCTCGGCCTCGGCGTCGAGGCGGTCAACAACATACTCGCCGGCACCACGCGCCTGACCGGGCGCGTCGGCCGGTCGGAAGCCGGCGTGACGGCGGACGCGTTCCGAATCGCCAGCAATACCGCCGAGATCACCGCCGACGGCACCTTCTCGAGTACCGATGCGGACTTCGACTTCTCCGCCGCGCTCGACGACATCGGCCAGCTCTCCGATGCGGCGCGCGGCACACTGACCATCGAGGGCTCCGCCAGGGGCCAGGACGGGCCCATCGCGCTCGACCTCGCCGCGCGCGTCCCCAACGGGCGATTGCTCGACCGCCCGTTGTCGGAGGCCGCGCTGACCTTCTCGGGAAGCCTGAACGAGGGAGCCTTCGCAGGCAGCCTGACGGGCGAGGCCTTCCTCGACCGGCACCGCGTTTCCCTGCAATCCCAGTTCAGCGCTCGCGACGGCGTGAACCGGCTCTCCGCCCTCGAATTCGAGACCGCCGGCACGCGCCTGACCGGCAATCTCACCCGGGATGCCGACGGCCTGTTGACGGGCAATCTCGACCTCGACGCCGACGACGTCTCGACGGCCGCCGCCCTGTTCCTGACCGAAGCCTCCGGCGCGGCCCGGGCCGATATCGAGCTGTCCCGCCAAGGCGAGTCACAGACAGCGCAGGTAACGGCAGCGATTCGCGACTTTGCCGCCGCGGGCACCACCATCGGGCAGGCCGGCGTCTCGGCACGCATTGCCGACATGTTCGCCGTGCCCGCCATCGAGGGCACGATCAATGGCGCGGACATCACCGCCGCCGGGATCGATGTGACGCGCCTCGAGGCCAGCGCCA
>CAZNHG010000097.1:0-5219 GCA_964572555.1 uncultured Devosiaceae bacterium
ATCGACGCGGTCGAATACGCCAGGGACATGGTCCGGCGCGGGGCAGGGGAGATCCTGCTCACCTCGATGGACCGCGACGGCACCAAGGCCGGCTTCGACGTCGAGTTGACCCGCACGATTGCCGACGCCGTGCCCGTGCCCGTCATCGCCTCGGGGGGCGTGGGCACGCTCGATCACCTGGTGGAAGGGGTGCGCGACGGCCACGCCAGCGCCGTGCTCGCCGCCTCGATCTTCCATTTCGGCACCTTTACCGTCGGCGAGGCCAAGAGCTACATGGCCGCGCACGGCGTGTCGGTGCGCGAACACGCCTGAGGCGCTTGGCCGGAGTAGGAGAAACCCATGGCATTCACCCTCCAAGATCTGGACGCGCGGCTCGCGGAGCGGGCGGCGGCCGGTCCACAGGAGAGTTATACCGCGAAACTGCTGGACCGCGGGGTCGACACATGCGCCCAGAAATTGGGCGAAGAGGCGGTGGAAGCGGCCATCGCCGCGGTGACCGGCAACAGGAAGGGCCTGACCGGCGAGGCCGCCGACGTGATCTATCACCTGCTGGTGACCCTGCGCGCCGCCGGCGTGGAACTCGGCGACGTCATGGCCGAACTCGAACGGCGCACCGCGCAATCGGGTCTCGAGGAAAAGGCGGCCCGCCGGGGAGGTGCTGACTGATGGCGCCTGCCGACGTTCTGCCCTATCACCAGTTCACCAAGGCCGAATGGGCCCGGCTGCGCGCCGGCGAGCCCATGACCCTGACGGGCGACGACCTCGAGCGCCTGCGTTCCCTCAACGATCCGATCTCGCTGGAGGAAGCCGAGCAGGTCTACCTGCCGCTGACCCGCCTTCTGTCCTTCTATGTCGAGGCCATTCAGGGCATCCACCATGCCTCGACGCGCTTCCTGGGCACGAACGGCGACAAGGTGCCCTTCATCATCGGGGTTGCCGGCTCGGTGGCCGTGGGCAAGTCCACCACGGCGCGCGTCCTGCATGCTCTGTTGCAGCGCTGGCCCACCTCGCCCACGGTCGATCTTATCACCACCGACGGGTTCCTCTACCCCAACAAGGTGCTCGAGGAGCGCGGGCTCATGGAGCGCAAGGGCTTCCCCCAGAGCTACGACCGTGCCCGCTTCGTGAAATTCCTCTCCGACATCAAGTCGGGCAAGCGCAATGTCTCCGCACCGGTCTATTCCCACCTCGTCTACGACGTGCTGCCGGACAAGGAGATCGTTGTCGACCAGCCCGACATCCTGATCGTCGAGGGCCTCAACATCCTGCAGCCGGGCGATCTGCCCAGCACCGGCAACCCCATTGTCTTCGCCTCGGATTTCCTCGATTTCTCGATCTATATCGACGCCGAGGAGCAGCATCTGCGCCAGTGGTTCATCGACCGCTTCCAGCGCCTGCGCGAGACCGCGTTCAAGGACCCGGCCTCGTTCTTTCATCGCTTCTCCAAGCTTGGCGACGACGAGGCGATCGAGCTGGCGACCTCGATCTGGACCTCGATCAACCTGCCCAACCTCACCCGCAACATCCTGCCCACCCGCGGCCGGGCCGACCTGATCCTGACCAAAGCGGCCGACCACAGCATTTCGCACGTGGCATTGCGCAAGCTTTGAGCGCCATGCAGGCGTGACGGAGCGCTGCCGCGCGGCGAAGGGTCAGGCGACGGTCAGTGGCTGAGCGACGCAGCGCATGGTCTCGTTGGTCATGGCGTGCCAGTCCCGGGCGAATGCCAGGCACGCGTCGTAGGAAAGCGACCACATGATCGGATCGCTTTCGATGATCAGGGTGAACAGCTCGGACATTGTGTCTCCGTTGCAGATACGCAGATGCCGCGCGCCCGCGGGGCGCGCGGCAAGGGCGGTGCACAGGGTGCTGGTCGCTGGTGAGCGACGGCTCTAGTAGTCGAGGCCGTTCTCGAGGGCGAAGGCGCGCAGGTTCTTTTCGGGCCGTGCGCCGACATGAGAGATGACTTCGGAGGCCGACAGGCACCCCAGCTGCAGCGCTTCCTGCAGGGAGCGGCCGCGGGCCATGCCCAGAAGGAAGCCGGAGGCGAACAGGTCGCCCGCGCCGGTGGCGTCGGCGATGGTGTCGATCTTGACCGCCGGGACAGTCACGATCTCGCCATTGGCGATCGCCATGGCGCCCTCGGCCCCCATGGTCACCGCGGCGGCCTCGGCGTCCTCGCCGATGCGCTGGGCAGCTTCCTGCAGGTCCTCGGTCTGATAGAGCGCCTTGAGTTCCTCGACATTGGCGAAGACGTAGTCGCAGGTCTTGGACTGGAGAAGGTCCAGGAACTCCTCGCGGAAGCGGTTCACGCAGAACGGATCGGACAGCGTGATCGCCGCGGCCCGCTCGTGCTTGTGCGCGAAATGCGCCGCCTTGACGAAGGCGCGCTTCGCCTCGGGGGGATCCCACAGATACCCTTCCATGAAGGTGATTGCGGCACCTCCGACCTGGTCCTCGAGGATATCCTCCTCGGTCAGGTCGTGGCAGGCACCGAGATAGGTGTTCATGGTGCGCTCGCCGTCCGGCGTGATCATGATCATCGAGCGGCCGGACGCGGCGCCGTGCTCGAGCATCTTGGTGTCGTAGGCCACACCGGCCTCGCGCAGGTCGCGGGCGTAGAACTCGCCGACTTCGTCCTCGGCCACCTTGCCGATGAACGCGGCGTTGCCGCCGAGCGAGGCGATGCCCGCCGCCGTGTTGGCGGCGCTGCCGCCCGAGATCTGGTGGCGTTCGGTCGGCATCTTGGAATAAAGATCCTCGGCGCGGTCGCCTTCGATCAGGTGCATGATGCCCTTGTTCAGGCCTTCCGCCGCCAGGAAGTCGTCATCGACGCGCGCCAGGATGTCCGTGATCGCGTTGCCGATGGTCAAAACGTCGTATTTGGCTTCTGCCATGAATGGTCCCTTGGTTTTTGGAGAAGTGCCGCGACCATACAAATCGCGGGCGCCCTTTCAAGGGCTGTGCCGGGATTATTGCGGACGGGGGGCGTTGACCCGTCGCTGATTCGGCTTGAGGACCATGTGAATCGGTGCGTCGGAGCGCCGGGCGAAAACGTGGAATCCGGTATTTCGCCCAACTGGCGCGACCACCAAGAATCTAGAGGGTCTTCGCCTCGTATCTGCAATAATCCGCGATCACGCAGCGCCAGCACTCCGGCTTGCGCGCCTTGCACACATATCGCCCGTGCAGGATGAGCCAGTGATGGGCGTGCTGGAGGAAACGTTCCGGGATGACGGCCTCGAGAATGCGCTCCACCTCGAGCGGTGTCGTGCCCGGCGCCAGCCCCGTGCGGTTGCCCACGCGGAACAGGTGCGTGTCGACCGCGATGGTGGGGGCGCCGAAGGCGATATTGAGCACCACGTTCGCCGTCTTGCGCCCCACCCCCGGCAATGCTTCGAGCGCCGCTCGATCGTTTGGGACGTCCGATGTGTGCCGGGCGATCAGGGGCTCGGCCAGCGCCAGCACCGCCTTCGCCTTGTTGCGATAGAGCCCGATCGTCCTGATGTGGTCCGTGATCCCCTCGAGCCCGAGCGCGACCATGGCCTCGGGCGTGTCGGCGGCGGCGAACAAACCTCTGGTCGCCTTGTTCACGCCCGCATCGGTCGCCTGGGCGCTCAGCACCACCGCGACGAGCAGGGTGAAGGTGTTGGTATAGTCCAGCTCGCCCTTCGGCTCGGGGGTCTCGCGCGCGAAAGCTTCGAACAGCGCGGTGATCTCCTCGGAGCTCAGGCGCGAGCCGCCGTGTCGTTTTGCCATGTTTTCTACCCGGTTGGCTGTCTATAATGATCAAAACCGCCATTCGGTGAAACCGGCAACTCGCCATGACCCACATGCAATCGCGCCCGCTCTTCGCCGCCATGCTCACCCCGCACCGCTCGCTCGATCTCAGCGGCATTCGCCGGGTCGTGGCGGTCTATGCCGTGCTGGCCGCGATTCCGGGCGTCTACATGTTCGTGAACGGCGCCTGGCCCGTGATCGGCTTTCTCGGGCTCGACGCGGCGGTCCTCTACTGGGCGTTGTCGGCCTCGCTGAAATCGGGGCGCGCTTTCGAGCAGGTGACCCTGTGGCCCGACAGCCTGGAGATCCGCCATGTGAGCCCGCACGGGCGCGAGCGCAATCACGCCTTCAACCCGTTCTGGGTGCGCCTGCATATCGACAGGGATTACGACGACAACGTCACGCGCCTGTCCCTGCGCAACCGCAGCGAGGAAATCGAGATCGGTGCCTTTCTCAACCCCGACGACAAGGCCAGCTTCGCGGATACCTTCGGCCAGGCCCTTGCAAAAGCCCGTTGACGTGCGTGTCAAAACCGGGTCGCGGTGGGCGCCGGGCGCCGCTAGGGTCGGATCATTATGAATGAGCAAGCCACCATCACACCCCAATCCGATTACGACACCATCCGCGCCGCGATCCGCTATCTCAGCGAGACCGGTGCCGAGGATGTCGATCTCAACCGTTTCGCCCGCGCCCTGGGGCTGACCGAGCGCCAGCTCACGGACCTGTTCCGCCGCTGGTGCGGGCTGACGCCGAAAAGCTTCGCGCAGGCCGTGGCGCTCAACCACGCCAAGAAGCTGCTGGGCACGGGGGACGCCTCCGTGCTGACCACCACCTACGAGGTGGGCCTGTCCTCGCCGGGGCGCCTGCACGACCTGTTCGTGACCCACGAGGCCATGCCGCCGGGCATCTGGGCCCGCAAGGGCGAGGGGCTGGCCATGCGCTGGGGCACGGCCACCTCGCCCTTCGGCACGGCCCTGCTTGTTCTCACCGACTACGGGCTCGCGGGGCTGGCCTTCTTCGACGAGGACGAGAGCGAGGCCGTTGCCGACATGCAGAACCGCTGGCCGGGCGCCCGCTTCGTGCGCGACGACGCGGCGGTGGCGCCGGTTGCCGCCCGCATCTTCGATCCGCAGAGCTGGGACCCCGACCGCCCGGTACGCGTCGTGCTCATCGGCACCGATTTCGAGGTGCGCGTGTGGGAAACGCTTCTGGGAATTCCCTTCGGGAAGGCGACGACCTATGGCGAGGTCGCCGGTCACATCGGCAAGCCGAAAGCCGCCCGTGCCGTCGGCGCCGCGGTCGGGCGCAACCCCATCTCCTTCGTGGTGCCCTGCCACCGCGTGGTGGGGTCGAACGGGGCGCTGACCGGCTATCGCTGGGGCCTGACCCGCAAGCGGGCCATTCTCGGCTGGGAAGCGGGGGTGGAAACGGCGGCGTAG
>CAZNHG010000097.1:5319-10654 GCA_964572555.1 uncultured Devosiaceae bacterium
GGAGTTTCCGCTCTGATTCAATCAGAACGGAAACTCTAGAGATCGTTGACCGAGGTCACCTTGCCGTCCGCGTCGAGCGTGTAGACGATCGGATCGCCCGTCGCGATCTCGCGCTTGAGGATCTCGTCAGGCCCAAGGCTCTCCAGGTACATCACCAGCGCGCGCAGGGAATTGCCGTGGGCCGAGACGAGGATGGTCTCCCCCGCGAGCACCCTGGGCGCGATCTCGGCGTGATAGTAGGGCATGACGCGTTCGGCAGTGTCCTTCAGGCTCTCGCCGCCCGGCGGCGGGGTGTCGTAGGAGCGGCGCCAGATATGCACCTGCTCCTCGCCCCACTTCTCGCGCGCATCGTCCTTGTTCAACCCCGCCAGGTCGCCGTAGTCGCGCTCGTTGAGGGCCTGGTTGCGCACGATCGTCATGTTGACGATGCCCATTTCCTCCAGGATCAGGTCGAGCGTGTGCTGGGCGCGCTTGAGCGCGGACGTGTAGCACAGATCGATCTCGTAGCCGTGCTTTTTCAACAGCTTGCCGGCATTGCGCGCTTCTTCGATGCCCGTGTCCGTCAGGTCCGGGTCGCGCCAGCCGGTGAAGAGGTTCTTGAGGTTCCACTCGCTCTGCCCGTGGCGGACGAGGATCAGCGTGCGTTCCATGATGGGTCCTGTCTCTTGAAAGTTGTGTTTAGAGCCCGAGCACGTCGCTCATGGTGTAGTATCCCGGTGCCTTGTCCCACGCCCAGCTCACGGCCTTGAGCGCGCCGTTGGCGAACAGGCTGCGGTCCTCGGCCTTGTGCGACAGCGCGATCCGCTCCGAGGGCCCGGCGAAGATCACCGAATGCTCGCCGATCACCGAACCGCCCCTGAGCGTAGCGAACCCGATGGCACCGTCCGGGCGCGCGCCGGTGTGCCCGTCGCGGGCGCGAATGGAATTCGTGTCGAGATCGATCCCGCGGCCCTGCGCGGCGGCATCACCCAGAAGCAGCGCGGTACCGGAGGGGGCGTCCACCTTGTGGCGGTGATGCATCTCGAGAACCTCGATGTCGAACTCCGGCCCCAGCGCCGCCGCTGCCTTCTCGACGAGGCTCGCCAGGAGATTGACCCCCAGCGACATGTTCCCCGACTTGACGATACGCGCGCCGGCCCCGGCCGCCTGTGTGAGTGCGGCCTCGTCCTCGGCCGAACATCCGGTCGTGCCGATGACGTGAACGAGCCCCTTTTCGGCGGCCATCCGCGCAAGGTCCACTGTCGCCGCGGGCGCGGTGAAATCGATGATCGCATCGGCGCCTTCGAGCGCGGCGGCGCTGTCGGCCGTCACCGTCACCCCGAGGGGCGGCAGGCCGGCGCGCGGCCCGGCGTCCTGGCCGATGGCGTCCGCCCCCGCGCGGTCGAGCGCTGCGTGCAGGACCATGCCGCCCGCATTGGCGACCGCCCGGATATTGGCGCCGCCCATGCGCCCGCCCGCGCCCGCTACGACTACCTTGAGATCGGCCATGGTCCCTCGCATCCCCTAAAGATTGCTTCGCCTATAGCAGAGCCCGCGGCGCAAAAGAAGCGTCTCGAACCCGGCTCAGCGCGGCGCGCTGGTACGCAGTTCGGTGACGATGGCCTTGGCCGCCGCCGCCGGATCGGCCGCGCCGGTGATCGGCCGGCCCACCACGATATGGCTGGCGCCGTTGTCGAAGGCCTCGGTGGGCGTGGTCACCCGCTTCTGGTCGTCCGCGTCCGAGCCCGCGGGGCGGATGCCGGGGGTGACGATGCTCATGTCGTGCCCGACCAGCTGGCGCACCAGCGCCGCCTCGTGCGCCGAGCACACAACCCCGCCGACACCCGCTAGCTGGGCCTGGTGGGCGCGCAGGCCGACAAGGCTGGCGATGTCACGGTCGTAGCCCGCGTTCATGATGTCGTCCTCGGCATAGGAGGTGAGTACCGACACCGCGAGAATCTCGAGATCGCTGCGCGCCGCCCCCCGCGCCGCCGCGCCCAGCGCCCTGGGATAGGCGTGAACGGTGAGGAACGTCGCGCCGGTCTCCGCGATCGCCGCCGTCGCCTTTTCGACCGTGTTGTCGATGTCGAGGAGCTTGAGATCGAAGAAAACTTTCTTGCCGCTCTCCACCAGTTCCCGGCCGAAGGCGAGCCCATCGCCCCCATAGGCGAGCTGGTAGCCGATCTTGAAGAAGGACACGCTCTCGCCGAGCTGGTCGACGAGCTGTTCGGCCTCGGTGCGCGTGCTCACGTCGAGCGCGACGATCAGGCGGTCGTCAGCCTCGGTCATGGTCAAATCCCATCCATTTGTGCATTGGCGTCCATTCGCACACGAGCACATCCGGTGCAAGCGTGAAGGCAAAAACGTTGCCCCCGCCCGAATGCGCGAGTTCGCGCTGGTCTTCGGCCCGGGCGATGGCTCGCCTGCCCAAATGGCACTTCAACAAGGTGCCGACGCACCCGTGCCCGGTGAAGACAACCGGTGCCTCCTTCGGCACATCGCCAAGGGCATCATGGACAGCGGAAACGACGCGCTTTTGCGCATCCCTAGCCGTCTCCCAACCGGAAACGCTCTCGTCCGGTCGGCCGAACAGCGTGTCGACATGGCGTTCGAATTCGACCGGATCGAGATAGCCCGTCGAGGAGCGATCGTTTTCGCAAAGGCGAGGATCCCGGATGACTTTGCCGCCGCAGAAAGCCGCGAGAATTTCCGCCAGCTCCCCGGCCTTGCGTTCGGTCGATGAGAAGAATCGCGTTCCCTGCGCCAGGAGGCCACGCGCGGCAAAGACCTCGGCACGCTCGCGGCCGACGTCCGATAGTCCCCATTGTGCCATGGACACATCGGGGTCGATGACGACTTCGGGATGCGTGATGTAGAGTATGGGGTTCATCGTCCCTGGCTCGTCCTAAAGCCCGCCGCGCGAGAAATGCGTGAGCTCCTTGACCATCTGGCCGAGCTTTTTCTCCACCGCTTCCTCGAGGATCTCTCCATCCTCACCGATGGCGGTCTCCGCCGGCCCGATCCCGAGTAGGGTCGGCACGACGAGCGCCCCGATCTTGGACAGGGAATCCCGGAGATGGGATTGCGACCAGATCGTGCCGTACTTGCCCGAGGAGACGCCCCCGATCCCGAAGACGGCGTGGCGGAACGGCGAGGGCTTCTGCCGGCTCAGCCAGGCGATGGTGTTGACCATCAGCGGCGGCACGCCGCCATTGTATTCCGGGCAGGCGATGAACACGATGTCGTGGCTGCGGAACAACTCCGCCAGCCGGCCGGCGGCTTCCGGCGTGTTGTCGGGTTCGAGATCCTCGTTGAACAGCGGCATCTCGAAGTCGGCGAGCGAGATCGCGTTGACCGCGACCCCGGCTGCTTCCAGCCGCTCGCCCATCGCCTTTTGCAGCTTCTGGTTGACCGAGCCGGTGCGGATGGAGCCGGAAAGGGTAAGCGCTGTAGGCATGCGGCGTACGTCCTTGTTCTGGAGTGGTGTGCCGGCGCATTAAGAACGGATCGGCTGCCGGGCGGCAAGGGGCGGGCCGGTGAACGGTGTGGCCACGAACGACAACGCCCTCCGCGCAGGGAGGGCGTTGGCAGGTATTCGCGGGGTGGCCGCGCTCAGGTCTCGAACAGCCCCTTGAGCTTTTTGAAAAAGCCCGTCGAGGTGGGGTTGTTGTCCTTGGTGGAAAGCTCCTGGAACTCCTCCAGGATCTCGCGCTGGCGCTTGTTGAGGTTCTGCGGCACCTCGATGTCCATCTGCACGTAGAGATCGCCGACCTGGGACGAGCGCAGGACGGGCATGCCCTTGCCCTTGAGCCGGATGCGCTGGCCCGGCTGGGTGCCGGCGGCCACCTTCACGCGGGCCCGGGCGCCCGAAAGGGTGGGCACCTCGAACTCGCCGCCAAGCGCCGCCGTCGTCATGGCGATGGGTACCTTGGCGTAGAGATCGGCGCCGTCGCGGTGGAACAGCTCGTGCGGCTTGACCGAGACGAAGATGTACAGATCGCCCGGCGGGCCGCCGCGCAGCCCCGCCTCGCCCTCGTCGGCGAGCCGGATGCGGGTGCCGTCCTCGATGCCGTTGGGAATGTCGACGGAAAGGGTGCGGTTCTGCTGGGTGCGGCCCTGGCCCGAGCACGAGGTGCACGGCTGATCCATGATCTCGCCGCGCCCGTGGCAGCTCGGACAGGTCCGCTCGATGGTGAAGAACCCTTGCGCCGCGCGCACCTTGCCGTGTCCGTGGCAGGTGCCGCAGGCCGACATGCCGGTGCCCGGCTTGGCGCCCGAGCCCTCGCAGGTCTCGCAGGTGCCCATGCTGGGCACGTCGATCTCGACGGTGCGTCCCTCGAAGGCTTCCTCGAGGGAAATCTCGAGATTGTAGCGCAGATCGGCGCCCCGCAGGCGCGAGGGCCGCTCGCGGCCGCGGCCGCCGCCGCCCATGAACTCGCCGAAGATGTCCTCGAACATGTCGGACATGGACGAGGAGAAATCGGGCCCGAAGCCGTGCGCCCCGCGGCCGCCCCCGCCCATGCCGCCGTTCTCGAACGCGGCATGGCCGAAGCGGTCGTACGCCGCCCGCTTCTGCGGGTCCTTCAGCGTATCGTAGGCTTCGTTGACTTCCTTGAACTTGACTTCGGCGTCTTCGTCGTCCGGATTGCGGTCCGGGTGATATTGCATCGCGAGTTTGCGGTAGGCGGACTTCAGGGCGCCTTCGTCAGCGCCCTTGTTCACGCCCAGCACTTCGTAGAAATCACGCTTGGCCAATTTCGATCAGCTCCCCAATCGGAAACGGGGGCACGAGGCCCCCGCATCCATCTTCAACTCGCCGGGCGTTAGGCCGACTTCTGGTTCTGGTCCTGATCGTCGCCGTCGGCGTCGTCGTCCTTGACCTCCTCGAAGTCGGCATCGACCACATCGTCGTCCTGTCCGGCGTCGCCCTGGGCTTCGGCGTCGCCTTCCTCGGACTGCTGGGCCTGGTACATGGCCTCGCCCAGTTTCATCGAGGCTTCGGCCAGCGCGTTGGTCTTTTCCTTGATGACTTCGCCGTCCTCGCCTTCGGTCGCCGTCTTGAGCTCGGCGAGAGCCGTTTCGATGGCTTCCTTGTCGGCGCCCTCGATCTTGTCGCCATGCTCGCTCAGCGACTTCTCGGTCGAATGGATCAGGCTTTCGGCCTGGTTCTTCGCCTCGACGGCCTCGCGGCGCTTCTTGTCAGCCTCGGCATGCGATTCGGCATCCTTGACCATCTGCTCGATGTCGTCGTCAGACAAGCCGCCCGAGGCGCGGATCTGGATCTGCTGCTCGCGGCCGGTACCCTTGTCCTTGGCCGAGACGTTGACGATGCCGTTGGCGTCGATGTCGAAGGTCA
>CAZNHG010000098.1:0-6912 GCA_964572555.1 uncultured Devosiaceae bacterium
AGCAGATCGGCCCGGCGATCCGGCTGGTGACGGCGAAGGTGCTCGCCGGCTAGAGAGTGTCGCGCTGAACTGCATTCAGCCTGACACGCTCTGGGCTGCAGCCTCCAGCCACCCGACCGTTGTCCGCGGCGGAGCCGCTTCAGGATTCTCGACGAGGTCGATCATGGCGACGGCGAAATCCGCATACGATATCCGGGAAACGCCCCGTTCATCGGCGACAAGCGTGTCGGTGCCCCGCGCATAGGTGCCGGTGCGCGGCCCGTCGATCAGCATGGGCGGTGGGAGGAGGTGGCGCCAGCGCACGCCGGCGATCGAGTCGAGGAGCGCCTGTTGCGCGGCGCACGCCTCTGCGATGGGCCGCACGGCATCAGGGAGAAAGCCGGGTGCGCTCAGCACCGTATGCCCATCGCCAGCCGGAAGTTTCAAGGTCGCGGCGCCACCGGTGACGAAAACGGGAACGCCGTTGGCGGCGGCGGCGTCGACCACGGCGCGGGTCAGGTCGACGAGGTGCGGCTCCTGCCCCTGAGGCGGGCGCAGGGCCGACACGGCGGCATCGTGCCCGGCGATCAATTCGCCCGCCCGTTCCGGCATGGCGAGAAGGTCGGCGTCGACCCACGCGACATTACCGGAGCTATCGCCAAGTGATGCGCTCGCGCGGGCGACGGCGGTCACGCTGTGACCGCGGCCCAAGGCCTCGGCAACGACCTTGCGCCCGACATCGCCGGTTGCGCCAAATACGATGAGCTTCATGCCGTTGCTCCTTTCGGGTGTCGGGTTGCGGTGGCACCGCGCCCGGCCCGCTGGCCGAACCACACGCTCAAGAGAACGACGAGAGCGCCGAGCCCCTGCAGCGGTGTGAGCGCCTGGCCGAGCACGGCCCAGCCGAGCACAACCGCACTCAAGGGACTGAGAAAGCTGAATGCCGTGACGGTTGGCGGACCGAGCCGGGCGATGCCGCGGAACCAGACAACATAGGCGAGTGCGCCCCCGATCAGCCCGAGCCAGACGAGGCCCGCCAGGTTGACGGTGTCGGGCATCGGAAAGCCCGGCTCGATGATCAGCGCGACGGGTAGCAGCAGCAGACCCCCGGCGGTCAGCTGCCAGCCGGTGAAGGTGAGAGGCGATACCGGCGGCTGCCACCTGCGGGCCAGAACGTTGCCGCTCGCCATCGACAGTGCGGCGCCGAGCGCCGCGGCGATGCCGATGGGATCCGGCGCCGCGCCGGGCCCGAGCACCAGCATTCCCACGCCAACGATTCCTGCGAGCGCCGCGGCCACGCCGGCCGGCTGGATGCCTGCCCCCAGAAAGGCACGCGAGAGCATCAGCACCATCAGGGGCTGGATCGCCGTCAGCGTCGCGGCGAGCCCGCCCGGAAGCCGGTATGCGGCGACGAACAGCAATGTGAGGAAAATAGCGATGTTGAGGGCACCGAGCACGAACACCCTCGGCAGCCAGTCGAGCGGCGGCAGCCGTCGCGCGATCAGGAGCAATAGCAGCCCCGCAGGCAGCGCGCGGAGCATGGCGACGGTAATAGGGAACCCGCCGGGGAGCATTTCGGTCGTGACGATGTAGGTCGTGCCCCAGACGGCGGGGACCATCGCCGTTATCACGAGATCAAGCGAGCGCGTCATGCAAGCCTCCGTTATCTTGACGTCAAGATAGTTCCAATAAATCTTGACGTCAAGATAGCTGTCGGCGATGATCGCGGCCATGGATCAAGTCGACCGAATTCTCGCGCAATGGCGGGCCGAACGCCCGGATCTCGATGTCGGGCCCATGGGGACGCTGGGGCGGCTGAGCCGGCTCTACCGGCATTTGCGGGAGGGCATGGACAAGGTCTTCATGGAACGCGGGCTGAGCCATGCATCGTTTGACGTGCTTGCGACACTGCGCCGGTCGGGCCCGCCCTTCGCGCTCAGCCCCTCGGCGCTCATCGAATGGACAATGGTGACGTCGGGCACGATGACCAACCGTATAGACCGGCTCGAGGCGGCCGGGCTGGTCGAGCGCCGGCGCAATCCCGACGACAAGCGCGGCTTTCTGATCGGGCTGACCGATGCGGGGCACGCGCTTATCGAGGAGGCGGTCACCGCGCACGTCGCCAACCAGCACCGCCTCACCGCCGCGCTCAGCGAGGACGAGCGCGAGGCGCTCGATGCACTCGTCGCAAAATGGCTCGCAGAATTTGAGTCGAACTAAGTACTTGGAGCTTTTTCGTTCCGAGCGCGCCGGAACGCAAGCTCCAAGTCCTTGAGTTGTCGCGTTTTCGAACCGAACAAGTAGTGTCTATTCAGTGGATATCGCTTCACTGCAGCGATAGCACGCCAATGACGATAATGCCGCTTGCCATGATCCCGCCAAGGCGAACGGTAAGGCGCAATGTGAGCGTGTTCATTGCGTCCCGCATGTCTTGTTTGGTGACTAGCTCCGCCATGACAAATTCCCTTGCCGCTTCGGCATGCGTCTCCGCTTCGCGGCGGCTTACCCGCAGCTTCAAGGCGCTTGGTGTAGCCCAATGTACCAAATGAAAACGCTCTAGATAATCGCCCAGCCCCCGGTCTTCTCGCTCTCGAAAATGGCGTCGAGCACTTTCATCGAGGCGATGGCGTCGTCGACGCCGTAGGGGAGCGTGTTCTCGCCCAGAACGGCCAGGGCGAAGACTTCCGCCTGCTCGGTGTAATGGTCGCAGGGCGGCAGGATCTCGCGGCGGGCGAGCGAGCCGTCGAGCGTGTGGCCGTGATCGATCAGCAGCGCCGTCGCCGCGTCCGCGGGCGGGTTGACCGGGATGACGATCTCGATGCGCGCCCTGGTGCCCACGATCTCGAAGCGCTGGTTGGGCGCGGCCTGGGTCGAGACCGTGAAGGCGAGCTGGCGGCCCTCGCCGAAGTCGGCGAGAACGCTCGCCAGCCGGTCGGTCCTGAAATTCGGGTCGCGGTCGACCAAAGAGACGATGCGGCGCGGCTCGCCCTCGAGGAAGAACCGGCCGGCCGTGACCGGATAGCAGCCGATATCCATGATGCCGCCACCGCCGATATCGGCCTTGTTGCGCACGTTGTCCGGGTCGACATTGTAGTAGGAGAAGACCGCGTTGACCGCGCGCACCTCGCCGATCTCGCCCGAGCGGATGATCTCGCGGGCGCGCAGCCATTGCGGGTGCCAGCGCACCATGAAGGCCTCGGCGATCAGGATTCCGCCGGGCGCCTGCTTGAGACGCTCGACGTCGCCGGCGTTCATTCCCATCGGCTTTTCGCACAGAACGTGCTTGCCCGCCCTGGCGGCGGCGAGGCTGAGCTCGACATGCAGGTGGTTGGGCAGGGGATTGTAGACCGCGTCGATGTCGGGGTCGGCCAGCATCTCGTCATAGCTGCCATAGGCCTTCTCGATCCCCAGCTTCGCCGCGGCCGTCCTGGCGCTGTCGATGTCGCGCGAGGAGATGGCGGTCACCTCGGAGTGTGCCGACTTCATGATGGCCGGGGTAACCATCCCCATGCCGATATGGGCGGTGGAGATGATGCCCCAGCGGACCGTCTTGTCTGTCATCGTGGATATTCTCCCGTTCCGAACGGTTCCTCAAACTGCCGCGAGCCTAGAGTATTTTGCGGTGCCAGGGAAATGGCCGATCGCCTAACCCGTTGAAAAGTCCGCGTTCCCGCACCCCTTCTGCCATTTCGTTCGCCGGCCATTGACCGCGCCGCCTCGCCGTTCGTGGATTCGCCTTGAAAATAACTGACTGGTCAGTTATTAATAGGGATGGATATCGTGGAGCGAAATGCATGAGCGGCGACGAGATGGCGGATCGAGACGGCAGCGGCAATGACGGCACCAACGGCACGTCCAGGGGCAACCGGCGCACCCCGAAGTTCCGGCGGCGGGCGGAGGCGCGGCCGGACGAGGTGCTCGACGCTGCGCTCGAGCTGTTCATGGAGAAGGGCTTCGAGACCACGCGGGTGGAGGACATCGCGCGGCGTGCGGGGCTCTCCAAGGGGTCGGTCTATCTCTATTTCTCCTCCAAGGAGGCATTGCTGGAAGGGCTGGTGCAGCGGGCCGTCGTGCCGGTGGCCGACAACGCGCTCAGTCTCGCCCACAGCGCCGGCGACGATCCGAAGGCGGCAATCGTGATGGTGCTGCGCACGCTGGCGGAGCGTTTCAGCGATCCCAGGCTCGTCGCGATCCCGAAGATCGTGATACGCGAGGCGACGGTGGTCCCCGCCGTGGCCAACATGTACCGCGCGCATGTGCTCGACCGCGCCATTCCGGTCATCTCCGGGCTGATCAGCGCCGGCATCGCCAAGGGGCAGTTCCGCCCCGTCGATCCCGAATTGACGGTGCGCTCGATCGTCGGCCCGATCCTGGCTCACATGCTCCTGGCCGAGATCTTCGGAATCGCGCCGGAGGGCGGCGGCGATCCCGAGGTGTTCATCGAGAACCATCTCAGCGTGCTGTTCGACGGCCTGGCGGCGGACGCGGGAGGCGGCGATGAATGAGGTTCTCGCCTGGCTTGCCGGCCTGATGGCGGCCATCGTGCCCGGGTTCGGCGCGGCGCCGGAGCCGCATTACGCGGGCTATGTCGAGGCCGACTATGTCTATGTGGCGCCGCCAAGCGCCGGCCGCATCGAAAGCCTGCCGGTGCGCGAGGGCGACGACATCGCCCGGGGCGACCTGCTCTTCACCCTCGAATCCGATCAGTACCGCGCCGCAGTGCGGGCCGCCGAGGCGCAGGAGGCGGCGGCCGCGGCCGAGTGGCGGAACCTGGAGACCGGCAGCCGGGCCGCCGAAATCGCGGTGGTCCGCGCCTCGCTGTCGCGGGCCGAGGCCGACCAGGAGCTGGCGCAATCGACGCTCGAACGTACCGTTCAGCTCCACGAGCGGGGCGTCGTCGCGCAGGCGGCGGTCGATTCCGACCGGGCGAGCCTGCGAAGCGCCAATGCGCGGGTCGCCGAACTGCGGGCGCAATTGCAGGTGGCCGAGCTGCCCGCGCGCGACGCGCAGCAGGTGGCGGCGAAGGCCAAGCTCGAGGCGGCGCGGGCCGAGGCGGATAAGGCACGCTCCGATCTCGCCGACCGCACAGTGACCGCGCCGGCGGGCGGCCGCGTCGACAACGTCTATTTCCGCGCCGGCGAAGTCGCCTCGGCCGGTACGCCGGTGGTTGCCCTCTTGCCGCCAGACGACCGGGTGGCGCGGTTCTTCATTCCCGAGCCGGACCGCGCGAAATTCGCCATCGGCGAGCGGCTGGCGCTGAGTTGCGAGGGCTGCCCCGGCGGGCTGACGGCGCGGCTGACCTACATGGCGTCCGAGCCCCAGCATACGCCGCCCATCATCTACAGCCGCGAGGAGCGCAGCCGGCTCGTGTTCATGGCCGAGGCTGATATCTCCGACGGTGCCGCGTTGCTTCCCGGCCAGCCGATCACCGTGACGGTGCCCGAATGAGCGCGCCGGGCGACAGCGCCATATCGGTGACGGGGCTGACCAAGCGCTTCGGCGACAAGGTGGTCGTCAACGGGCTCGACATGGACGTGCCGCGCGGGGCGATCTACGGATTCCTGGGTCCCAACGGCAGCGGCAAGACCACCACTATCCGCATGATGTGCGGCCTGCTCACCCCCGATGGCGGCACGGGGCAGTGCCTTGGCTACGACATCGAAACCCAGGCCACGCAGATCAAGGAGCACGTGGGGTACATGACCCAGCGCTTCTCGCTCTACGAGGACCTGACGATCCGCGAGAACCTCGATTTCATGGCGCGCATGTTCCGGCTCGACAAGCGCCGCCGGCGGGTCGATGCGGCGCTCGACGACCTGGGGCTGAGGGACCGGCACAAGCAGCTCGCCGGCACGCTGTCGGGCGGCTGGAAGCAGCGGCTGGCGCTGGCGGCGTGCCTCCTGCACGAGCCGCAGGTCCTGTTGCTCGACGAGCCGACCGCCGGGGTCGATCCCAAGGCGCGGCGCGACTTCTGGGACGAGATCCGGCGCCTGTCGGGGCTCGGCGTGACGGTGCTCGTCTCCACCCACTACATGGACGAGGCGGTGCAGTGCGATTTCATCGCCTATATCGCCTACGGGCAAAAGCTGATCTCGGGGCGCGCAGCGGAAATCCCCGAAATGATCGGGCTGCACACCTGGCGGGTGGAGGGTTCCGATCTCGCCGCGCTCGAGGCAGACCTCAAGGGGCGCGACGGGGTGGAGCAGGTGGCACGGTTCGGCGCGGTCCTGCATGTCTCGGGCACCAACGGGGACAAGCTGACGGCGCTCGCCGCGGCGGAATCGGAGAAGGGCCGGCACAGCTGGACGGAAAAGAAGTCCGAGCTCGAGGAAGCGTTCATCTATCTCATGGCGGGAGCGGACGACAATTTCGCACCGCCCGATCATGGCGGGGCGGCGGCATGAACATCTTCTCGCTCGCCCGGTTCAGTGCGGTGCTGGTGAAGGAATTCATCCAGATGCGGCGCGACCGCGTCACCTTCGGCATGATGATCGGCGTGCCCATCATGCAGCTCATCCTGTTCGGCTACGCCATCAATTCCGATCCCAGGCATCTGCCCACGCTCGTGGAGATGGCCGATTCCGGCCCGATCGCGCGGGCGGTGCTCTCGGGCATGGCGAACTCGGAATATTTCGATTTCCAGGGGGTGATCACCGGTCCCGAGGCCGGCAACCAGGCGTTGCGCGACGGCACGGCGAACTTCGTCGTGGTCATTCCGCCCGGTTTCGAGCGCGACATCGTGCGCGGGCTCAACCCCGACATCCTTCTGGCGGCCGACGCCTCGGACCCCACGGCGGCGAGCGGCGCCGTGCGCGCGATGAGCGGAATCGTCGAGGTGGCGATCTCGGAGACGATGACGGGGCCGCTCACGGCGTCCGCCGGCACGCCGCCGCCCTTCTCGGTGGTGGTGCACAACAAGTACAATCCGGCGGG
>CAZNHG010000098.1:7012-10626 GCA_964572555.1 uncultured Devosiaceae bacterium
CCCTTCGAGGGCGATCCGCTGGCCTTCTTCATCGGGTTCAACCTCTACATCGTCGCCAACCTGGCCATCGGTTTCCTGATCTCGACGGTGGCGCGCAACCAGATGCAGGCGATGCAGATCTCGTTCTTCTCGATCCTGCCGACGGTCCTCCTGTCGGGCTTCATGTTCCCCTTCGCCGGCATGCCCGGCTGGGCCCAGGCCATCGGCACCGTCATCCCGGCCACGCACTTCTTGCGGCTGGTGCGCAAGGTGATGCTCAAGGGCGCGGGGCTGCCCGATATCACCGGCGACATGACGGGGATCGCGATCATCATGGGCGTCGTGGTGCTGATCGCCATGCTGCGGTATCGGCAGACGCTGGATTAGCGGGCCGGGTGGCGGGCACCGGGCCAATCCCCTGCGCTTCAAGGGTCGCTGCGCTCCCGCCTCGGCATGGGGGGTCGGGGCGGCGCCGTGCCGTGCCGCAAGGCCCCCTCACCCGGCGCTTGCGCGCCGACCTCTCCCCGGTGGGGAGAGGTGAGCGTGCCGTGATACCTGCCCCGCGCCCCACTTCTCCCCGCGGGGGAGAAGTCGGACCGATAGGTCCGGATGAGGGGGCCTTGGCTGGCGGCAGCGAAGCCCCGGCTCAAGGCCGGGGCGGTGGGGAGAGGAGAGCCGCGCCATCGCTGCTTCAGAGCGGCCACACGATGAGGATCATTGGGACGGCGACGAGCGTTACGAGGATCTCGAGCGGCAGGCCCATCCGCCAGTAGTCGCCGAACTTGTAGCCGCCGGGCCCCAGGATCAGCATGTTGTTCTTGTGCCCGATGGGCGTGAGGAAGGCGCAACTGGCGCCCACCGCGACGGCCATGAGGAAGGGGTCGGGGTTGGCGTCGAGCGTCCGCGCGAGGTCGATGGCGATGGGGGCGGCGACCACGGCGGTGGCGGTGTTGTTGAGCACGTCCGACAGGGTCATGGTGACGACCAGGATCACCGCGATCGCCACCCAGGCGGGCAGGCCGGAGGTTGCGGCGGCGAGGCCGCCCGCGATGATGGCGGTGCCGCCCGAGCTTTCGAGGGCCGTGCCCAGGGGGATCATCGAGCCCAGCAGCACGATGACCGGCCATTCGACCGACGAATAGAGATCGCGCACCGGCAGGACATCGGTGACGACCATGCCTACGGCGACCATGCCGAGCGCGATGGGCAACGGCACGATGCCGGTCACCGCGAGCGCGATCGCGCCGGCGAACATGGCGATGGAAGCCCATGCCTTTTCGTGCCGGGTAACGTCGAGGCTGCGGTCGGCAAGGGGCAGGGTTTCAAGGCGGTTGGCGACGTTCGTCATCTCCTCGTCGGGGCCGAGCAAGAGAAGGACATCGCCGGCCTGGAGCGGGACCTTGCGGATACGCTCGCGCATGGTCTTGCCCATGCGGCTTATGCCCACCAGCGATACGCCGGAGCTGCGCAGCATGTGTACCCTGTCGGCGGTGCGCCCGACGAGCCGGCTTCCCTGGGTGATGGCGAATTCGCTCAACGTCATGTCCGAGGAGAGTTCGGCGACCTGGCCGGCCTTGCCCTGGAACTTGAGCTCGAGGCTTCCGGCAAGGGCGTTGAGCGCGTCGGCGGCCCCCTGGACGACGAGCAGGTCGCCTTCGGCCACGGTTTCGCGCCGGGCGCGGCCGGGCAGCCTCTCGCCCTTGCGCACGATGCCGAGGATCACGCAGTCGGCTTCCTCGGCCGCCGGGTCGAGGTCGGGCACTTTCTCGCCGACGGACTTGGAGTTCTTCGGCACGACCAGCTCGGCGACGTAATCGCCGACGGTGCGCAGCTCCTTGAGCGAGTCCTGGCCCTCGCGCTCGGGGATGAGGCGCCAGCCCACCAGGGCAATGAAAAGCAGCCCCACAACGCCGACGGTCGCGCCGACGGGAGCGAAGTCGAACATGGCGTAGGGAGCGTCGAGCGCGTGGCCGCGATAGGAGGCGATGATGATGTTGGGCGGCGTGCCGATGAGGGTGGCGAGCCCGCCCAGGATCGTTGCGAAGGAGAGCGGCATGAGCGAGCGGGCCGGGGATCGGCCGGCCTGGCGGGCCGCCTGGATGTCGACGGGCATCAGCAGCGCCAGCGTGGCCACATTGTTCATGAAGGCGCTCAGAACGCCGCCGATGGCGCCGAACAGGGCGATGTGGCGGCCAAGCGCGCGCGTGCGGTCGACGGCGACGCGCATGATGAGGTCGACCGCGCCGGAGCGGGCGAGGCCCGCCGAGATGATGAGCACCAGCGCGACGATGATCGTCGCCTCGTGGCCGAACCCCGAAAACGCGGTCTCGTAGGGTATCGCGCCGAGGGCGACGCCCGCGATCAGCGCGGTGAACGCAACGAGGTCATAGCGCCAGCGGCCCCACAACAGCCCGGCAAGAACCAGAACGATGAGGGTGAACAGGACGATCTGTTCGTAGGTCACGGGCGCGATTCTCCTTGGCAGTCCGGACAAGGTGACCGCGAAAGGAGGAAGGGGCAAGCCCCTTGCGCACAAGAAAAACCCCGGCAGGGACCGGGGCTTATCACCTGGCTAGTATGCACCGTGGCAGTGCTTGAATTTCTTGCCCGAACCGCAGGGACACTGATCGTTCCGGCGCACCCCCTTGAGCTGTTCGGCGGTGAGGGTGGCCGCTGCACCGGCAGCGGCACCGGCGCTACCACCACCGTTGACGGTGCGTTCCTCGTCGACCTCGTTCTCGCCGGTCTGGGGGTCGATGTGGATCTCCTGCATGGCGTCGGGTTCGGGCTCCCTGGGCTGCTCCTCGGCCCTGCGCACCTCGACGTGGGCGATCTGGGTGGTGACGAGTTCGCGCAGGTTCACCAGGAGAGACTGGAAGAGCTCGTAGGCCTCCTGCTTGTACTCGTTCAGCGGATCGCGCTGGGCGAGGCCGCGCCAGCCGACGACCTTGGAAAGGTGGTCGAGGGTCACGAGGTGTTCGCGCCACAGCCCGTCGATCGACTGCAGAAGGATCGATTTCTCGACCTGGCGCATGGTGTCGGGGCTGTACCTGGCGACCTTGGCGGCGATGATCTCGTCGGAGGCGTCCTTGAGGCGCTGGGCGACGATCTGCTTGTCGATGCCCTCTTCCTCGGCCCATTCGGCGACGGGGGCCTCGACGTTGAGATAGGTCTTGGCGGCCTCGGTAAGCTGCTCGGCCTCCCACTGTTCGGGATAGGCACGCTCGGGGCAGGAGCGCGAAACGATGGTGTCCACGACGTCGTGGCGCATGTCGGCGATGGTGTCGGAGACGTTGTCGTCATCCATCAGCTCGAGACGCTGCTCGAAGATCACCTTGCGCTGATCGTTCATCACGTCGTCGTATTTCAGGATGTTCTTGCGGATGTCGAAGTTGCGTCCCTCGACCCGGCCCTGGGCGCGTTCGATGGCCTTGGTCACCCAGGGGTGGGTGATGGATTCGCCGTCCTCCAGGCCGAGCTTTTCAAGCATGGAGTCCATGCGCTCGATCGGGAAGATGCGCATCAGGTCGTCCTCGAGCGAGAGGAAGAACTTCGAGCGCCCGGGGTCGCCCTGACGGCCGGAACGGCCGCGGAGCTGGTTGTCGATGCGCCGGGATTCATGGCGCTCGGTGCCC
>CAZNHG010000099.1:0-10616 GCA_964572555.1 uncultured Devosiaceae bacterium
AAAACGCGACCGCTCAAGAACCTGGAGCTTCCGTTCTGATTCAATCAGAACGGAAAATGCTCTAGGTCCGTGGCTGCCGGACAGATCAGTCGCGGGTTACCCCGCCGGGCCGGACCGGTAGCGCGCCGCGACCATAAAAGGCATTTCAGCGAAATCAATCCTTTTATCGCCAATCGCCGATGATTGACTGAATCACCGCCAGCGCGGCCACCGCGGCGGTGTCCGCCCGCATGATGCGCGGCCCCAGCGAAACCGGCACGGTGTACGGCAAGTCGCGCAGCAATTCCCGCTCCTGGTCCGAGAATCCGCCTTCGGGGCCGATCAGCAGGCCCACCCGCTCCCCTTGCAGCCCGGTGAGCGTTGCAACCGGCGAACCGGCGGCCTCGCCCTCATCCGCCAGAATCAGCTTCCTCTCGCCGTGCACCTGCGGCCACGCGGCGATCAGGGCCTCCAGTGTCGTCTCGTCCCCGATTTCGGGCACCGAGAGCACCTCGCACTGCTCCGCCGCCTCGATGGCGTTGGCCCGCATGCGCTGCTGCTTGATCCGCGTCACCTGGGTGTGCCGTGTCGTCACGGGCTGGATGATCCCCGCCCCCATCTCGGTGGCCTTCTGGATCATGTAGTCGAGCCGGCCCACCTTGAGCGGCGCAAATCCGTACCAGAGGTCCGAGGGCGGCGTCTGCTCCGCCGTCCGCTCGCTTACGGTCAGCCGCACCGCCTTTTTCGATTCCATGGCGATCGCGGCCATCCACGCCCCGTCGCGCCCGTTGAACACGATCACCCGGTCCCCTGCCCGGCTGCGCAGCACGTTCAGCAAATAGTTGCTGCGGTCCTTGTCCAGAACGATCTCCGTGCCCGCTTCGAGCGGCACATCGACGAACAGGCGCCTGAGAGAGGAGTGCGTGCGTGGCATCACGGCGTGATATGGTTTATGGGCGGATGGAACCTGATCGTGTTGCTATAGGGGAGAGCCGGCGTCCATGCAATCTGACGAGAACAACGCGAGCGGCACCGTGGCCGATGCGGGCAAGGGCAACTGGGTCGACCGCTTCGCGCCGGAATGGGCCAAGCCCTTCATGCGCATGGCCCGCTGGGACCGCCCCATCGGCTTCTGGCTGCTGTTCTGGCCCTGCGCCTGGTCCGTCGGCCTGGCCGCCGTCGCCCGGCCCAACACCGCCTTCAACTGGTACGCGATCCTTCTATTCCTCGTCGGCGCCGTCGCCATGCGCGGGGCGGGCTGCACCTTCAACGACATCGACGACCGCGACATCGACGACAAGGTCGCGCGCACCCGCTCCCGCCCCATTCCCAGCGGACGCGTCACCGTGCCGCAGGCGGTGGCGTCCATGGTGGTGCAGGCACTCGTCGGCCTGCTGGTGCTGGTCCAGTTCAACACCTACACCATCGTCCTGGGGCTCTTCTCGCTGGTGCTGGTGGCCATCTACCCCTTCATGAAGCGGATCACCTACTGGCCCCAGCTCTTTCTCGGCCTCGCCTTCTCCTGGGGCGCGCTGATGGGCTGGGCGTCGGAGTTCGGCATGCTCTACGAGCCCCCGATCCTTCTGTATATCGGCTGCATCCTGTGGGTGATCGGCTACGACACGGTCTACGCGCTGCAGGACATCGAGGACGATGTCCTCATCGGGGTAAAATCCACCGCCCGCCTGTTCGGCGACAGGGCGCGCTACATGATCGCCCTGTTCTACGGCGGCGCCGTCGCGTTCTGGATATGGGCCGGCCTGTCCGCCAGCGCGGCCGGCAACTTCCTCTACGCCATCATCCTGCCCGCCCTGATCCTCATCTGGCAGGTGATCACCCTTGACCCGAAGAACCACGCCAACTGCCTGGCGCGCTTCAAGGCCAACCACTATGTCGGGCTGGCCTTGCTGCTGGCGTTCTGGATCGAGTGGAACTTCTGAGCCACCGGGAATAAGCGGCGACCGGACAGGACAACCCGACCGGGCGGAGGTGCCGACGCAAATGACCGTACCGATGGAATACCGCAATGCCTCGCGGCACTTCGATGCGTTTCTGGCCGATGCCGCCGAACAGGCCGGCCTCGTCACGCGAAACCAGTCCTACACCATGGTCGAGGGTGTCCTCCACGCCTTCCGGCGCCGCCTGACCGTCGCGCAGGCCATCGCCTTCGCCCAGGGCCTGCCGCCCATGCTGCGCGCCCTCTTTGTCTGGAACTGGAACACCGACGAACCGCGGGCGGAATCGTGGGATCGCACAGAGATGACGCGGGAAATCCAGGCACTGCGCCGGCACCACAACTTCGCGCCGGACACGGCCATTGGCGACGTTGCCGCGGCCTTGCGCCGGCATGTCGATACCGAAGCCTTCGAGGCGTGCCTGTCCGGGCTGCCCGAGGCCGCCCGGACCTACTGGTCTTGCTGAAAACGCTCCAGCTCAGGCCGTCTCCGTCCCGCCCGGCTTGCGCCGGTTGAGAAAGCGCGGCCGCCGGTTCGCCTGGTTGACCGTGCGGCGGCGCTCGTTGGAGTTGCCGACCTCGACGCCGCTGACCTGCTGGCTGTAGGGCAGAAGCGAACCGTCGCCCGACTTGATGTAGAGCGGCAGGCGCAGCTTGCGCCCCCAGTTCTGCCACTCGGCCACCACGTCGGAATTGCCGACCTCGGTGAACACGCAATAGGTGAGTTCGGGATCGTCATGCACCAGCTCGATGGCGCTGGTCAGGATTCCCTCCTCGTTAATCGTGGTGGACACGGCCACCCCGAAGAACTCGGCTACCGGAACCTTGACCTTCACCACCACGCCGCTCTTTTCGAGCGTGCGCCGCACGGTCACTGTCTTTTCGGGCGGGCATTCCCCGTTGTCGTTCGCGGGGGCGAGACGCATGTTCATCTCACGCGCTGCCCCGAACATCAAAACGTTGGGCGATCCCTGCATCACGACGCCGCGATTCATGTTGAGCCTTCCTGTAACTTTCGAGAGCTTGTTTTTGGTGCCCCCTTGTTGATGCTCAATCTATCGCGACCCGCTCACGGTCCGCTTAAAAAACTGAGTTAAGTTTTCCTTGTTTTGAAGAGGGTTAGCAGCTTCTCAACCGGTGTAAGGCACGATTAACCGCACGGGGCCGCCCTTGCACGCGCGGGCAGGCTGGCCTAACACACGCGCGACATCCGGAGCGTTCTCGGCAAGAGTGGACACCACGCTTGCGCCTCGAGGACGTGACCGCCCGAAGATGGAGAGCGTTCGCCGTGACTCACCACGGCGCAACCTGCTCTGAAAGTGCTTGGAGTCCATGGCCGCCCCCCTCGCCACCGGCATCGACAACGATCTCGAACTGCTGCGCTCCAGCGCCGTGGCGGCGGGCATCGTCGCGGCCGGCTACTTCCGCCGCGAGGTCAAGACCTGGACCAAGGACAACGCCTCCCCGGTCACCGAGGCCGACTTCATGGTCGACCAGATACTCATGCAGTCGTTGCGCGGTGCCCGGCCCGACTATGGCTGGCTCAGCGAGGAGAGCGCGGACGACGCCTCGCGGCTGAAGGCCAGCCGCGCCTTCATCGTGGACCCCATCGACGGCACCCGCGCGTTCATCCGCGGCGAGGACGTCTGGACGATCTCGCTGGCCGTCGTCGAGGACGGCGCGCCGATTGCCGCCGTCGTTTACGCGCCCGCCCGCGACGAACTCTATTCGGCCGCGAAAGGCGCCGGCGCCTGGCTCAACGGCAAGCGCATCGCCAAACCCGGCAAACCGCCGCATCCGCCGGTCATCCCGGCGCCCGGCGCAGTGCACCAGGAACTCCAGCACGCCGGGCTCGACTATGTCCGCGGCCCCGGCTACGCCTCGCTCGCCTACCGGCTGGTCCAGACCGCGACCGGCAAGCTCGACGCCGCCGTCGCGCGCCGCGGCGCGCAGGACTGGGATATCGCCGGCGCCGCGATGATCCTCCAGGAGTGCGGGGTGGGCTTCGAGGACGTGTGCACCGGCCCCATCCGCTTCAACCGCCCCGAGACGCGCCATTGCGCCCTCGCCGCCTGGACCGACCCTTCGTTGAAACCCATTCTTGGCGACGCGCTCAGGCGCGTTTACGGTTGCCCGGAACCAAGCGCAACACAAGTGGAGCATCACGGCAAATGACGACCACCCCCCAAAAGCAGCTCCTGCATCTCGTGATCGGCGGCGAACTCTCCGAGATCGACGGCGTCCAGTTCGCCAATCTCGACGAGGTCGACATCGTCGGCATCTACCCCAACTACGCGAGCGCCTATGACGTCTGGAAGCAGAAGGCCCAGATGACGGTCGACAACGCCCAGACGCGCTACTTCATCGTCCACCTCCACCGCCTGCTCGATCCGGAGTCGGGGGACTCACACACCTAGTTCGGTAAGAACCGCCTCCAGCGTCCCCGGCCCGCCCAGCCGCTCGCGGGCGATGGCGCCGAGGCGTTTGCGCTCGGCGCTGTCCGCCAGCAGCCTTTCCATCGCCTCGGCCACCGCCGCCGGGTCCTGCGCCGTCAGAATGCGCGCCTCGCCCATCAGCGCCTGCTCGTCGGCCATGCGCTTGCGCCGGTTGTCGGCGCGGTCGAAGGTGATCACCGGGCGGCCGAGCCCCAGCGCCTGCTGCGTGGCCGTGCCCGCCTGCGAGAGCACGAGATCGCTCGCCGCGATCAGGTTCCCCACCGCCCCGCGCGCCAGATGCAGCGTCAGCCCATCGCCGGTGAGCCGGCCCAGGTCCTCGGGATTCTTCGCTCGGCTCTTCTCGTGCTTGAGCCCGGTCGCTTCCGCCAGCTCGGCGACATCCACGCCGCCGGCCACCGCCACGAACACGTCCGGCATCAGCGCCGCCGGCAGGCGCTTCAGCGCCGCCACCTGAACCTGCAAACTCTCTGCCGTCCACACCCGGCTCCCCGGCAGCAGCGTCACCGCACAGGCCGCCTTGCGCTTGCGCCCCGGCGCATAGGTTCCGCGCGGCACGGTATCGAGCATGATATTGCCCGCCGACACCGCATCGACCCCCGCGCCCCGCAACGCGGCCGCCAGCATGTCGTCGCGGCAGAACACCTTGCGTGCAACGCTCTTGATCACCCACCGCTCGGCCGCCGAATAGTGGTGCGCATAGCCGGACTTGAACACGTCGAGATAGATGTCGATCGGCAGGCCGGAAAGCCGGCACATCAGCGGCGTCACGAGATCGCCCACCGCGACCACCCGGTCATACTGTCCGCGCACCGACCTGAGGAATTTCAGCGCCGGCCAGACGCTCGAAAGCATCCCGCCCCTGATGTCGCGCGCCACCGACCCGCTGGTGTGCCGCCAGCCCTCGCTGGGAATGTGCGCCCGCGGCCCCACCACCGCGCACAGCCCGTCATAGGCCGACCCGCCCCCCACGACCGGATAGGCTTCCGCCGCCACATCTCCGGGGAGCCGCGCGATAATCGCGGCGGCGATGGAATCCTCGCCGTGCCCGTTGGCGATGAACAGGATGCGCCGGGGCCGGCCGGGCGCGGGCGCCGTCATCTGTCGGCGTAGCGCAGATAGGCCTCGTAGGCGGCGTCGACATCGACATAGGCTTCCTGCCGGTCGACGTTCCAGTATTTCAGGTCGTCGATCAGGATCGGCTTGCCCGTGATCGCGCAGCGCACGAAACTGCCCGGCTTGAGGACGACGAAATCGGCATCCGTGTAGCGGACCTTGGCCTCGGAGGGAGAGAATTTCGGATCGAGAATATTCATGCGCTCATCGATGGTGTTGAGGCCGCGCCGCGCGCCGCCGCAGGATCGTCACTCCCTCACCTATAAACCCTTTGGCGCCCCGTCAAAAGAGCGAGGTCTGCCCGTCATCGGGATTTGACGGTCCCGACTTGGGCTTCGAAGGCCCCGGCTTCGGCGCGGCGGGCTTGGCGGCACCCCCGCCGGACCCGCTCTCGTCGACGGTCGCGCCGATCTTGCCGTCCGCGAATACCAGCGTCAGCGCCTCCCCGCCGGAGAGCCCTTCCGCGGAGCGCACGAGTTGCCCCTCCGTGTCGGTCACCAGCGCAAACCCCCGCCGCAGAATGGATTTGTGCCCCAGGCTGTCCAGCAGCTTGCCCAGCCCCGAAAGCGTGCGCTGTTTCTCGGTCAGCGCCCGCCGCAATGCCGGCGGCATCCGCTGCGCCAGTTGGTCGACCCGCTGCCCCGCATCGCCCGTACGGCGCTTGAGCACCGATCCCGACAGCCGCGGCGCCACCTGCGCCAGGTGCAGCGATTTCTTGTGCCGCGCGGCCCTGAGGCCGCCCGCCAGCCGCTCCGAGGCGAAATCGAGCCGCTGGCGCACGCCGGAGACCAGTTCCGCCGGCCGCGGCAACCCCGCCGAAGCCGCCCGCAGCCGGTCGCGATAGGTCCCCGCGATCCGCCGCGCCGCCGTGCGCTGTCGGGCGTGCAGGTCGTCCACATAGGCGATCAGCTCGCCCCGCACCGGCACGGCCATCTCGGCGGCACCCGTCGGCGTCGGCGCCCGCCGGTCGGCGGCATAATCGATCAGCGTGATGTCGGTCTCGTGCCCCACCGCCGACATGACCGGGATATCGCTGTCCGCAACGGCGCGCACCACGGCTTCCTCGTTGAAGCCCCACAAATCCTCGACCGACCCGCCGCCACGCGCCACGATGATCAGGTCCGGCCGCGCGATCGGCCCGCCCTCGGCCAGCGCGTTGAACCCGCGCACGGCCGCCGCCACTTCCGGCGCACAGCCCTCGCCCTGCACACGCACCGGCCACACGATCACGTGCATGGGAAACCGATCCTCCAGCCGGTGCAGGATGTCGCGGATCACCGCGCCCGACGGCGAGGTCACCACCCCGATCACGCGCGGCAGATAGGGCAGCTCCTTCTTGCGCTCGTGCGCGAACAGCCCCTCTTCGGCGAGCTTTTTCCGCCGCTCCTCCAGGAGCGCCATCAGCGCGCCGACGCCCGCCGGCTCCACGTTCTCGACGATGATCTGGTACTTCGACTGCCCCGCGAACGTGCTCAGGCGGCCCGTGACGATCACCTCCAGTCCCTGCTCGGGCTGAAAGCGCCAGCGTCCCGCCACGCCCTTCCAGGCGACGGCGGAGAGAACCGAGCGCTCGTCCTTGAGGTCGAAATACAGGTGCCCCGAGCCCGGCCGCGAGATGCGCCCCACCTCGCCGCGCACGCGCACATGGCCGAAGCCGTCCTCGATGGTGTTCTTCACCGCCTGCGATATCTCGGAGACAGTGAATTCGTACGCGTTTGACTGGGCGTCGTTCATCGTCAAGCTCTTGCCCCGTTCCCGTCCGGCGCGTCAAGGGTAGCCGCCCGCGCAACCGCATGCTAGAGCGCCGGCTTCTCCTTCACATGAACGGGGTGCGACATGAACGTATTGCTGATCGGATCGGGCGGCCGCGAGCATGCCCTGGCATGGAAGATCGCCCAGTCCCCGCGCCTGACAAGGCTTTACGTCGCCCCCGGCAATGGCGGCACCGGCGCGGTGGCGGAAAACGTCTCCCTCAACGTCCAGGACCACCCCGCCGTCGCCGGCTTCTGCGCCTCGAACGGCGTCGACCTCGTCGTCATCGGCCCCGAGGCCCCGCTCGTCGCCGGGCTCGCCGACGACCTGCAGGCCGCCGGCGTCAGGGTCTTCGGCCCCGGCCGCGCCGCTGCGCAACTCGAGGGCTCCAAGGCCTTCACCAAGGCGCTGTGCGACGAGATGGCCATCCCCACCGCCCACTACGCCCGCTTCGATTCGCGCGACGCGGCCCTCGCCCACCTCGCCGAAACGCCCGCCCCCATCGTCATCAAGGCCGACGGCCTCGCCGCGGGCAAGGGCGTCACCGTCGCCATGACCGGCGAAGAGGCCCGCACCGCGGTCGAGGACTGTTTCGGCGGCACCTTCGGCGAAGCGGGCGCGGAAGTGGTGATCGAGGAATTCCTGACCGGCGAGGAAGCCAGCGTTTTCGCCGTGTGCGACGGCACGCGCTTTGTCACCCTCGCCAGCGCGCAGGACCACAAGCGTGTCGATGACGGCGATACCGGCCCCAATACCGGCGGCATGGGCGCCTATTCCCCCGCCCCGGCAGTGACCGGTGCGATCCTGAAGCGGGTCGAGGAGACGATCATCGCCCCCACGCTCAAGGGCATGGCAGCGCGCGGCACCCCCTTCCAGGGCGTTCTCTATGCCGGGCTCATGCTCACCGGCGCCGGCCCGAAACTGATCGAATACAATGTCCGCTTCGGCGACCCCGAGGCGCAGGTGCTGATGATGCGGCTCAAGTCCGACGTGCTCGACCTTCTGGCCGGCGCGGCGGCGGGCGACATCTCCGGGCTCACCCCTCGATGGCACGACGACGCGGCCCTGACCGTGGTCATGGCGGCCAGGGGCTATCCGGGCAAATACGACAAGGGGACCGAGATCGCCGGCGCCGACAGCGTCAACGACGACACGACCCGGGTTTTCCATGCCGGAACCCGCCGCGTCGGCGCGCGCCTGCTCGCCGATGGCGGACGGGTGTTGAATGTGACCGCGCGCGGGCGCACAGTTGCCGATGCACAGGCCCGCGCCTACAACGCGGTCGACGCCATCACATGGCCCGGCGGATTCTGCCGGCGGGATATCGGATGGCGCGCGATTGCGCGGGAAACGGGGGCGACGGACAACGAGCCGGGTTGACCGCGGTCGACACCGGCGGGGTATGTTTGCGCAAATATTGCGCGGCTGCCCTTGAGGACGTGGTGGAGGCGACGGCGTGACGACAAGCATGGGCCCCCGGATCGGCGTGGCGCTCGGGGGCGGTTCGGCCCGCGGGCTGGCACACGTTGCCTTTATCGAGGCCATGGACGAACTTGGCCTGCACCCCACGGTGATCGCCGGAACGTCCATCGGCGCGCTTATCGGCGCGGGCTGGGCCGCCGGCATGAGCGGCAGCGCCATTCGCGAACACGCTATCGAGTCGCTGGGCGACATGCGTTCGATCACCGGGCGGCTGTGGCACACCCATTTTCGCGGCATCGGCAGCCTGGGCAGCCTGTTCCGCAGCGGCATCTCCATGCAGCTCGACGCCGAACAGGTCACGCGCGCCTTCCTGCCCGAGGGCATGACCACGGAGTTCCGCGACCTGCGCACGCCGCTCTATGTCGTCGCCGCCGATTTCGCCTCCTGGCACCAGGTGGTGTTCCACACCGGCTCGCTCGTTCCCGCCATCGCGGGCTCCATCGCCATTCCCAGCCTGTTCAGGCCTGTCGAGTATCGCGGGCATACGCTGGTCGATGGCGGCGTCGTCAATCCGCTGCCGCTCGACGCGGTCGAGAGCGAGAGCGACATCGTCGTGGGCATCGACGTGAACGGCGACCCCGGCGGACGCCGGTCCGGCACCAGGCTTTCCCCGATCGATCTGACGCTGGGCTCGGCCCAGATCATGATGCACGCGCTCATCGCCAACCACATCGCCGCCTACCCGCCGGACGTCTACATCCGCCCGCAACTCAAGGCATTCAACGCCCACGAATACTGGCGTGTGCGCGAGATCATCGCCGCCGGCGACAGGGAGAAGGACCGCTTCAAGCGCCTCGTGTCCGACCGCGTCGAAACGGTCATCGCCGGGCGGCAAAAAACGCTCTGAGCATGTCCGCCGCGCGGCTCTCCCCGATCCCCGAGATCACTTCCGGTGCATGATGGCAGGTCGGTTGATCGAAGAACCGCACCCCGTTGTCCACCGCCCCGCCCTTTGGGTCCTCGGCGGCATAGTAGAGCCGGCGGATTTTCGCATGCGCAATCGCGCCGGCGCACATGGTGCACGGCTCGAGCGTGACATGGAGATCGCAATCGCTCAGGCGCTCCGCGCCCAGCACCGCCAGCGCGTCCCGAATGGCCACCATCTCGGCGTGCGCGGTCGGGTCCCCGTCGGCCCGCATCCGATTGCGCGCACGCGCGACAACAGTGCCATCGCGCACGATGACAGCCCCGACAGGCACCTCCCCGTCCGCCGCCGCCTCCTCGGCGAGGGCGAGCGCCTGGTCCATGGGTGATGGTTGTGTTTTCGTCATGATCCCTATCCGGGTGGCAATGCGACGCGCATCACCGCAATATTCCCGACTTGTAGCGCAACGGCCTCTCTGCGACCGAAAGAACAAACGAGCCGTCCGAACGCCTTTAGCACGTTTGAAAATCTCCGTTGAGTGGTGGGCAAGGCTTGGGCATCGCGCATACTATCGACGGCCAAGGAGAATCACCCATGCCCATCCGGCACCTGCCAGACGATCTCGTGAACCGCATTGCCGCCGGCGAAGTGGTGGAGCGGCCCGCGAGCGTGGTCAAGGAACTGGTGGAGAACGCCCTCGACGCCGGGGCGGGCCGGATCGTCGTGACCACCGCGCGCGGTGGCAAGAGCCTGATCCGCATCGAGGACGACGGCGCGGGCATGAACGAGACCGACCTCAAGCTCTCCATCGCCCGCCACGCAACCTCCAAGCTCGACGAGAGCGACCTCGACGATATCCGCTCGCTCGGCTTTCGCGGCGAGGCGCTGGCCTCCATCGGCGCTGTCTCCGACCTTTCCATCGCCTCGCGCCCGGCGGCCGCGGAAAGCGGGCTCAAGCTCGAACTCAAGCGCGGCATGACCGATGGCCCGGTGCCGCTGGCGATGAATCGCGGCA
>CAZNHG010000100.1:0-7039 GCA_964572555.1 uncultured Devosiaceae bacterium
TCGCCTTGAATTCCCCGAACGTGCCATAGCCGGCAACCGCACCCGCATCGTCGCACGCCACCAGCACCGGATATCCGGCTTCCGTGCGTGCCCGCAGCCAGGCCGCGCGTTCCTCGAGCGTTTCCTCGCGTTCGGTCCATAGCGCATCGAGCTCGCGCACCGCGTAGTTGTAGACGGCCAGCAACCCCGGAAGATCACTTTCCTCGGCGGGACGTATCGTCATCGGCATCACAAATCCGCGTTCAGAAATTCGTGGATCAGCCCGCGTATCATGTCGGGCTGGTCGAGATTGGCGCAATGTCCGGCGTTCACCAGCCGGACATGGTCGAAGTCGGTGCGCGCCTCGAACTCGTCGAGGATCGGCGCCAGCGCCCGGTTGGTCCAGCCGTCGTGCACGCCCTGGATCATCAGCTTGCGCCCCACGCGGTTGCGCGCCGCCGGTCGTAGGTCGTAGCGCACGAGGTGCCGCACCGTGCGCACCACGGCATCGGGATCGACATTGGCGAGCATGGTGCGGATGATCGCGCGCGCATCGCGCCGTCGGCAGGTCGTCCACCCGCCGATGGGCGCCAGGATGCGTTTCCCCGGTACGATGTAGCCCAGCCGGATCAGCGTGACGATCCACGCCGGCGCGTCGAGTGCGTAGGACGTCCCGAAGGTGACGAACCGCGCCAGCCGTCCCGGCTCCAGCGCCGCCAGCTTCAGCCCCACGATTCCGCCCAGCGAATTCCCCACCCAGTGCGCGCGGGCGATGCCCTCGGCATCAAGAAGCGCGAGTATGTCGGTCGCCAGGTGCTCGAGGGTGAAGTCCTCGTCGTTGCGCACCTTCGGGCTGCGCGAGCGCCCGTGCCCGCGCAGGTCGGGCACGATGACACGATAACCGGTTTCGGCGAAAACGTGCGCGTCCGTGACGAACTGCAGCCCGCTTGCCGCCAGCCCGTGGCACAGGATCAGCGCCGGCCCGTCCTCCGGTCCCAGCGTGTACCACGCCAGTGTGTACCCGCCGCGCGTCAGCGACCGCCCGGGAGGCAGAACCGGCACGTCGCGGGCGAGCTGCATTGCGGGCAGTTCGGTCATTTGGGCACCAGCCCGGCAGAGCGCGCCGCCGGCATGAAGCTGCGGCTCACGGGCAGCTCGGCACCTGTCACGGTCGTGACCAGAAGCTTGCCGTTGGCGCGCTTCACGTTTGTCACCTGGTCGAGCGCCACCCAGTGCGAGCGGTGAATCTGCAGGCCCGCGACCCCGTCCGTCTCGCGAATGGCATCCGCCATGCGCATCAGTACCAGCGCCGTGCCCCTGAGCGTTTCGACCTCGACGTAATGATCCTGCATCGACAGCCGCACCAGCGGCCCACGCGCGGTCAGCGGCAGCCGGGCGAGCAGGGGTGCTTCTCCCGGCGCCGCATCGCCCGGCGCGGCGGATGGCCGGTTCCTCCGCACGACGGTCGCGACCAGCACCACGCCGGTTCCAACGATGCTCGAGAAGACGAGAAGGAACGGTGTCCCCGGCATATCCACCGCCGCGTCATCGAAGCTGAGCGCATTGACGAGCACGACCACCACGGTCACCGGCACGCCCGCGCTCACACCCGCGACGGGAACGCGCAGAAACGGCGGCCAGTGTGCGGACATCAGCTTTCCCGCCAGCGTGGCGCCGACCGAGCCCACGGTATAGGTCAGAACCACGATGGCGGCCCAGTAGGCGATGCGCGGTCCGGGCGCCAGTTCCGCATAGGTGCCGAAGGGGCCGGACAGCCCCAGGACGACCGCGACCACGGCCATGCCCGTCAGCGCGACAGGGGTGGTGAGTGCGGCCTGCACTTCACGAAGCGTCGATTGCACGGAGGCGTAGCTCACGAAGGGACACCGCAGGATTCGAACAAGGCGTTGAGCGAGGCGCAGTCTAGCGGTTCATACGCGAACGACAAGACGGCGCCGCGCGCCGCACGCAAATTCGGGAAAGACACCAACATGACACTCGAACCGCTCGTCACCGCCTCGCCGGTCATCCAGGTCCATGCCTACGCCGCCATCGCAGCCTTCATGCTCGGCGCCTATGTGCTGTTCGGCAGGAAGGGCGATGTGCGTCACAAGCGGCTGGGGCGCATCTGGGTGGCGCTCATGGTTCTGGTGGCGCTCACCTCCTTCTTCATCTGGACGATCCGCATGATCGGCCCGTTCTCGCCCATTCACGTCCTGTCGGTCCTCACGCTCGCCGGCTTGTGGCGCGCCGTCGGCCACGCCCGCGCCCGCCGCATCATCGCGCACCGGCGCACCATGCAGTCGCTCTATCTCGGCGCGCTGATCATCGCGGGGTTCTTTACCTTCATGCCGGGCCGGATCATGTACGAAGTCCTGTTCGGCCACGACGGGGCCGGTGCGGCGGACTGGGCCATCTTCCTCGCCGCCTTCACCGCGATCATGGGTGCGGGCTACCTGCTCCTCCGCCACCGCCTGGGCTGGCGCCTGCCCCGGATCGGCCGGGCGGCATGAGGATGAAGCGCCTCGCGCCGCGCCCCGTCTAGCCGCCGGAGGCCGCAGCGAAATGCGCCATCTGATCGGCATGTGCCTTGGCGAATGCCGGGCGCGCCTCGGCCCGCGCCACGTATGCCCGACACGCGGGAAGGTCCGCCAGCCTCTCGAAGCGGTTGACCAGGCGCAGCACGTCCACCATGGCGATATCGGCTACCGAGAAGGTTGCTGCTAGCCATTCGCGGTCCGCCAGCACCCTTTCCATGTGGGCGAGGCGCGATTCGAGAAACGCGTCGAGCTGTTTCCGCCCCGCGGTCTCCGCCGAGTCTCCCGAGAACTTGAATAGGGACCAGGGCACGCTCGCCATTTCAACCGAATTGAGGGCGGCCATCACCCATTCGAGGACCCGTGCGCGTTCGTGCGGGTCCGCGGGCATCAGCTTGCTGCTGCGCTCGCCCAGGTGAAGGAGGATGGCGCCGCTCTCGAAGATCGAGACGTCGCCATCGAGCAGCCATGGGACCTGGCCGAAGGGCTGGTGCGCAAAATGCTCCGCGCCCCGCTCGCCGAACGGAACGCTCGCGACGCGATAGGGCAACTCCGCCTCCTCGAGCGCCCAGCGCACGCGCAAATCGCGTACATAGCCGCGCGGAATGTCGGGAACCCAGTCGAAGGTGGTGAGAACCAGGTCGGTCATCGAGGATCTCCAAGATATGTGGACAGCTTGTCGAGAAACCCGCTCCAGCCGGCTTCGTGGCTCTCCCGCGCTTCTGCGTCGGGAAGATATTCATGGATCAGCGTGAGCTCGGTGCCGCCCTCGACCGGCTCGAGAACGAATGTCACCAGCGACTCGCGTTCCGGCATTTCGGGCCATTCCCAGGTGAAGACAAGCTTCCTGTCGGGAACGACCTCCTTGTACACGCCCGTGGGATTGTGTTCGTCGCCGTTGAGCAGACGGAAGACCACGCTGAAGCGCCCGCCGGGCCGCACGTCCGCCTCGGCGCTCAGCGTCGGTCCCGCGTCGGGGCCCCACCACCTGATCATTTGTTCGGGCTGCGTGAGTGCGGCATAGACCCGCGCGGGCGATGCCTTCACGCGGCGCACGATGGTGACGCTGGGGACGCCGGTGGTCATTGGGTGTCATCCTCTTCGACGAGCGCGACAAGGCGATCTAGGCTCACCGTCCAGAAGCGTTCATAGCGCGCGAGCCATTCCATGGCTTCCCGCATTGGTTCGGGAGACAGGTGAACCGACACGGTACGGCCGCTCTTGGTGCGATTGATCAGTCCCGCCTCGTCCAGGACAGCGAGATGCTTCATCAGGCCGGGAAGCTTCAGCGACAACGGGCGAGCGAGTTCACTCACCGACAGGCCGGGCTCGTCGCCGAGCCGCTGCAGGATGGCCCGCCGGGTCGGATCGGCGAGCGCGGAGAACGTGCGGTCGATGGCCGATGCTGAATGCTTCACCATGTAGCGAAGTATTCTCGATCGTGCGCGCAGTGTCAACTGCTTGTGGCGCGGGGAGCGTGCACGCCGCGTACGCCGCGATTCGCCGGCACAGGTTACCGGGGGTTACGCATTCCCGATCAGGATCCCCGCACCAAACACCAGCGACCCGCCGAGAACCACCTGCATGGCCGCCCGCCAGAACGGCGTCGACATGTACCGGTTCTGGATGAACGCGATGGTCCACAGCTCGACGAACACCACGGCGATGGCGATGCCGGTTGCCGTCCAGAAATGCGGGATGAGATAGGGCAGGGCGTGCCCCAGCCCGCCGAGCGCGGTCATCACGCCCGAGGCGAAGCCGCGCTTGATCGGCGAGCCGCGCCCCGTGAGCTTGCCGTCGTCGCTCGCCGCCTCGGTGAAGCCCATCGAGATGCCCGCGCCCACCGACGCCGCGAGGCCGACGAGAAACGTCTGCCAGGTATCCCCGGTGGCGAAGGCGGCCGCGAAGATCGGCGCCAGCGTTGAGACCGACCCGTCCATCAGTCCCGCGAGGCCGGGCTGGATATAGGTGAGAACGAGCTGGCGATGTTCCTCGTCCGCCTCCTCGGTCTTTTCCTCCTCGCCCAGGTGCTCGCGCTCCAGCGCGCTTGCCTCCGCTTTGTGGTGTTGCTCCGCGAGGGCGAGATCGCCCAGCAGCGTGCGCACCTCCACATCCGTCGTCTGCTCGGCCGCGGCGGTATAGAAGCGCCATGCCGCTTCCTCCATCTCCCAGACCTGCTGGCGGATGGTTTCGATTGACAGGTTCTCGACCAGCCACACCGGCTTGCGCACGGGAAAGCCGCGCACATGCTCGCGCCGCACCGGGATCAACTTGTCGCCATGGCGTTCCCGGTAGAGCGCCAGAAGGCGCCGCCGATGCTCGTCCTCTTCCGCCGCCATACCGTCGAACACCTTGGCCGAGGCGGGGAAGCTCTCGCGCACCTTGTCGGCATAGGCCGCATAGATGCGCCCGTCTTCTTCCTCGGCGGCGATGGCGAGCGAGAGAACCTCGCGCGGGCCGAGTTCGGCCAGATCGCGCTTGCCATATTCGAACAACCGGCTGAACATAAAGAACCTCGTCGAAATAGTTTAGAACTATTCTAAACTATTGGCAGGGACATGCAAGCCTTGCCCGGTGAGACGAACCGACAGGAGGAGCGATTATGGCCGCTACACCCGACATCCGCCCGGTCGGGAATCTTCCCGACGAAATCGGCAAGACCGCCGCCCGCGAACTCGCGCGCAACGGCATCACCAGCCTCGAGCGCGTGGCAGGCCACTCGAAAAAGGAGTTGCTGGCGATCCACGGCGTGGGACCCAAGGCCATCGCTATTCTCGGCGACGCGCTGGCTGCAAGGGGCCTCGCCTACAAGGAGACCTGAGCGATCGGGATTGCGGTGCCCGAGGGTCGGTGATTGCGTGCGCTGCGGCAGCTAACCGCCTTCGCGGAACATCGTCACCGGTGCAGGGCGGGGCTCGTGCAGCTGGTTCACATATCCGTCGGTCGAGGCGGGCACCTCGTGCGCCAGCCAGTCGCGCAGCGCCCGCAGCTTGTGCGGCAGGCTCTTGCCCTCGGGCGTCGCCAGCCAGTAGCCGGCATCGGCCTGAAGCGGCAGGTCGAACGGACGGACCAGCCGCCCGTCGCTCACCGCGTCCGCGCTCATCATGTCGACCGCCATCAGTACCCCCTGTTCCGAGATCGCCGCGTCGAACGCCAGGGCAGGGTCGGAATAGATCGGCCCATGCACCTCCGGCGGCGGGGTCACGCCGGCGAGCGCCCACCACGGGTCCCAGGACAACATGCTCGCCTGATCGCGGATCACCGGAACGGTCGCGATATCGGCGGGCGTTTTCAGCTTCTCCGCCACCGGCGGCGCACACACGGGCTGGTAGGAGAACCCGCCCACCGGCGTCGCTGTCACCCCTGGCCAGTCTCCGCGCCCGAAGCGGATGCCGCAATCGATGTCGGGCCGGTCGAGATCGAGGATCTGGCCCGTCACCGCCAGGCGCAGGTCGATGTCCGGGTGCAGGGCCGTGAACTTCGCCACACGCCAGACCAGCCAGCGTGAGGCGAAGACGTTGCCGGTGGTCAGCGTCAGCACGTCGTCCTGAACCGCTGTCAGCGCGGCAACCGCGTCCGCCAGCGCGCCGAAGCCGGTGCGCAGCTGCGGCTGGATCGCCGCGAGCTCGGCCGTGGGTACCAGTCCGTTCGGTGTGCGCCGGAATAGGCGCACCTTCAGCCGGTCCTCGGCCCGGCGGATGTGCTGGCTCACCGCCCCGGGTGTCACCCCCAACTCCTCCGCCGCCGGCGCCAGCGCATGCGTGCGTGCCACGATCTCGATGGCGCGCAAGGCATTGAGTGGAATGGGAAAGCCGCTGCTCATATAGAAAAACTAAACAGGAGAACAAACACTGTCCATTGATTTCGGCTTGAATTGGGCGTTTTTCCTGCTCTCAAATGAAAACAGGAGAAATCACATGAACATTTTGTTACGCATCGTCCAGTCCCTCAAGCGCGGCGAGGACCGCTTCGATCCCCGCGACCCGCTCGCCCGGCTCAGCCTCGACGAGCAGGCCGACGTCCCGCCCTGGCACGAACCGCGCCCGAACGGTCCGGCGACCTGCGGCTGCTCCGGCCGCTGCTGATCGCCGCGATCCACTGGCACGCGCCGCGATCCCGTCTTATGCTCGCGCCTTGGCGGTGCGATGCGCCGCGGGCACCGGGTGAGGCGGGGCATGGCCTATGTAATCGATCGGCGGCGGGCGCTGGCGGACGACGTTCAGCGTATCGGCCTTGAAAAGTGCAACGGCGTGCTGGCTGACCTCGTCGCGGCGCGCAACGGCGACACCGAGGCGGTGCACCGCGCCCGCAAGCGCATCAAGAAGCTGCGTGGCCTGCTGCGGCTGATCCGCCCCGCCGGCAAGGATTTCTACAAGACCCACAACGCCCGGCTGCGCGATGCGGCCCGCCAGCTCGCCGGCCTGCGCGAGATGACGGTGGCTCTCGAGACCCTCGAACGCGTCAGCGCCCGCTATGCCGAGGCCCCGCCGGCCGACACGCTTCCCGTGCTCACCGCCCGCCTG
>CAZNHG010000100.1:7139-8521 GCA_964572555.1 uncultured Devosiaceae bacterium
GTCGCGCTGCTCCAGCGCCTGACCAAGGGCGCCAAGTCGCGCCGCAAGCGCCTCAAGGCTCTTGCCGATACCCTGGGCGACCTGCACGACATCGACATGATGCAACTCCGCCTCGCCGCGCCCGAAAGCGCCGGCCTGCCGGCGGATGAGGTCGCCATGCTTACCGAATGGCTGGCCCGCGAACGCAAACGCCTGGCGAAGAACGCACTCAAGAGCGGCAAAAAACTGTTCGAACGCAAGCCGGCGGATTTGAGTGCCGAAATCGCGAAAGCCAAAATCGGCTAGGCCTCACTCGCACAGCCGATAGGTGCAGCGCTGCCCGTGGCACCCCATGTCGAGATGCAGGTGATCGGCATGCAGCGCATTCACGTCCGGCCCGAGCACCGTGGTGAAGAACCCGCATGCCGCTCCGTGCGCATGGCGCATCGCCTTGGCCGGCACGCTGTCACCGTCCCAGTTCTCGGGCAGGGTTACGCTCTGGCCATCGGTCAGGGTGAAGCCGGTCACGTCGAGCCCGTTGGCGAAGCCGTGCTCGGACATGTCCGCCCCTTCCTCGCCATTGCGCGACCGGCACATGAAGCTCGTACCCATCTGCACTTCGGCGATCCCCGCCCCGAACTGGGCGCGCATGTACGGGTCGATTCGCTCCAGCCAGCCCGCCAGCGCCGTCGCCATTTCGCACCCAACCGTCGCGGGCGCGGTCAGCGCTACCGTCTTGCCCCCGGCCTCGACGGCTGTCACCTCGTAGGGAGAATGCTGCCGGCACACCCTTTCTTCCGGGTTGAGCGGCAGCCGAAGCTCCGCTGTCACCCGTCCGTCGAGCACCGCCGGACACGCCGCCTGGTAGATGCGCGGTTCGTCGTCCGCCTCTTGCTCATCGGACGTTGCGCCGCTGCGCTCCGCCGACGAGATCTCCGCCGCGGGCCGCCTGCGGGGCAGGGGCACCTCCGGCTCCCGGTTTTCCGCGTCGGGCCGCGGCCGCGGCAGGTCGATATCTTCGGACTGCGCCAGAACCGGCGCGCACAACAATATCAAGGCGGCGCCCGGCGCCAGCCAGCGGGACATAAGCATGATTGGCCTCGTTCGCGATGGCGAATCGCCAGCCTGGAATACGAATGTGGCACCCGAAACCATCTTTGCGCATGGTGAAGAACCTGCTAATCGACGCCCCATGACAACTCCGCTCAAGAACATCCGCAATTTCTCCATCGTCGCGCATATCGACCACGGCAAGTCGACGCTCGCGGACCGGCTCATCCAGATGACCGGCGCGCTCGACGACCGGAAGATGAAGGACCAGGTGCTCGATTCCATGGATCTCGAGCGCGAGCGCGGCATCACCATCAAGGCGCAGACCGTCCGGCTCGAATATACCGCCAAGG
>CAZNHG010000100.1:8531-9667 GCA_964572555.1 uncultured Devosiaceae bacterium
GTCGACTTCGCCTACGAGGTGAACCGGTCCCTGGCTGCCTGCGAGGGCTCGCTGCTGGTCGTCGACGCCGCACAGGGCGTCGAGGCACAGACGCTCGCCAACGTCTACCACGCCATCGAGGTGGACCACGAGATCGTCTCCGTCCTCAACAAGGTGGACCTGCCCGCCGCCGAGCCCGAGCGCGTGCGCCAGCAGATCGAGGAGGTCATCGGGCTCGATGCCGCCGATGCCCTGCAGATTTCGGCCAAGACCGGCATCGGCGTCGAGGATGTTCTCGAGGCCATCGTGAACCGCCTGCCGCCCCCGCGCGAGGGCGACGAGGACGCGCCGCTCAAGGCCATGCTGGTCGACAGCCGCTACGACACCTATCTCGGCGTCGTCGTGCTGGTGCGCGTCATCGACGGGCGCATGAAAAAGGGCGACAGGATCAAGATGCTCGCCACCGGCGCCGAGTACGATCTCGAGCGTGTCGGCGTCTCCACGCCCAATCTCGTGCTCACCGGCGAGCTGGGCCCCGGCGAGATCGGCTTTTTCACCGCCTCCATCAAGGAAGTCGCCGACACGAACGTGGGCGACACCATCACCCATTCCAAGCGCCCCTGCCAGACGCGCCTGCCCGGTTTCCGCCCCGCGCAGCCGGTGGTGTTCTGCGGCATCTTCCCCGTGGATGCCGCTGATTTCGAGGGCCTGCGCACCGCCATGGGCAAGCTGCGGCTCAACGATTCGAGCTTTTCTTACGAGATGGAAACCTCGGCGGCGCTGGGCTTCGGCTTTCGCTGCGGTTTTCTGGGGCTGTTGCATCTCGAGATCATCCAGGAGCGTTTGAGCCGCGAGTTCGATCTCGATCTCATCGCCACGGCCCCCTCGGTCATCTACGAGGTCGAGATGACCGACGGCACCGTGCACGAGCTGCACAACCCCGCCGACATGCCCGAGCCCACCAACATCGCGGAAATCCGCGAGCCCTGGATCAAGGCGACCATCCTGTCGCCCGACGACTATCTCGGCGCCATCCTCAAGCTGTGCCAGGAGCGCCGTGGCGTCCAGACCAACCTCACCTATGTCGGCAACCGCGCCATGATCGAATACGACCTGCCGCTCAACGAGGTGGTGTTCGACTTCTACGACCGGCTCAA
>CAZNHG010000100.1:9677-10523 GCA_964572555.1 uncultured Devosiaceae bacterium
GCGCGGCTACGCCAGCTTCGACTACCAGATTTCCAACTATCGCGCCGGCGACCTGGTGAAAATGAGCATCATGGTCAATTCGGAGCCGGTCGACGCCCTCGCCATGCTCGTTCACCGCTCCGCCGCCGAGGCGCGCGGGCGCATGCTGTGCGAAAAGCTCAAGGACCTGATCCCGCAACACCTGTTCAAGATCCCCATCCAGGCCGCCATAGGCGGCCGCGTCATCGCCCGCGAAACCATCTCGGCCATGCGCAAGGACGTCACCGCCAAATGCTACGGCGGCGACGCCACCCGCAAGCGCAAGCTTTTGGAAAAGCAAAAGGCCGGCAAGAAGAAGATGCGCCAGTTCGGCAAGGTGGAGATTCCGCAGGAGGCGTTCATCAAGGCGTTGAAGATGGATAGTTAGCGGGGATAGGTGCCCCGCCAAAACCCCACCGGACTCCAACGAAACGAAGGTCGGCATCATGACCCAGACATCCGAATTCCTGTCCGTTTCGATCACCTTCGATGACGAGGCCGAGGCGCGGAAGCTGGCGGTGGCGCTGGTCGAGGAGCGGCTGGCGGCGTGTGTGCAGATTCACCCCATCCTCAGCGTTTACCGCTGGGAGGGCGCGGTCGAGCAGGACGACGAGCTGATCATCACCGCCAAGACCACCACGGCCCGCTTCGAGGCCCTGCGCACCATGATACGTTCCCGCCACTCCTACGACGTCCCCGAAATCATCGGCACCCCCATCACCGAGATCGACCCCGACTACGCCGCCTGGCTCCGCAAGATGACGACGGAAGGGTAGGGGGCCGAAGCGCCGGTCCACACCCGGTCTGTCACCCCGGACTTGATCCGGG
>CAZNHG010000101.1:0-5843 GCA_964572555.1 uncultured Devosiaceae bacterium
AGCTTCTCAACGACAACATGCAGGAACTCGCCGAACTGCTCTCCGCCGAGCACGGCAAGACGATCGCCGACTCCAGGGGCGACATTCAGCGCGGGCTCGAAGTCTGCGAGTTCGTCACCGGCATCCCGCACCTGCAAAAGGGCGAGTTCACGGAGGGCGCCGGCCCCGGGATCGACATGTACTCCATGCGCCAGCCCATCGGCATCGGCGCGGGCATCACCCCGTTCAACTTCCCCGCCATGATCCCGATGTGGATGTTCGCCCCGGCCATCGCGGCGGGCAACGCCTTCATTCTCAAGCCGTCCGAGCGCGACCCGTCCGTGCCCATGCGCCTCGCCGAGCTGATGATCGAGGCCGGCCTGCCCAGGGGTATCCTCAACGTCGTCAACAGCGACCGCGAGGCCGTGGACGCGCTCCTCGCCGACGAGGCGGTCGGCGCCATATCCTTCGTTGGCTCCACCCCCATCGCCCGGCACGTCTACGCAACCGCGGCAGCCAACGGCAAGCGCGCCCAGTGCTTCTGCGGCGCGAAGAACCACATGGTCATCATGCCCGACGCCGACATGGACAAGGCCGTCGACGCCCTGATGGGCGCCAGCTACGGCTCCGCCGGCGAGCGCTGCATGGCCGTCTCCGTCGCCGTGCCGGTCGGCAAGGAAACCGCCGACCGGCTGGTCTCCGCCCTCAAGCCGAAGATCGAAAATCTGCGCATCGGCCCCGCCACCGACGACGCCGCAGACATGGGCCCGCTCATCACCCGCGAAGCGCGCGACCGCGTGGTCTCGCTGGTCGACAGGGGCGTCGAGGAAGGCGCCGACCTCGTCGTCGACGGACGCGGCTTCAAGCTGCAGGGCTATGAGAACGGCTATTTCGTCGGCGGCTGCCTGTTCGACAACGTCACCCCAGACATGGACATCCACAAGACGGAAATCTTCGGCCCCGTCCTCGGCGTCGTGCGCGCCGCCGACTACGAAGAGGCGCTCTCGCTGCCCATGAACCACGAATACGGCAACGGCGTCGCCATCTTCACCCGCGACGGCGACACGGCCCGCAATTTCGCCTCGCGCATCAATATCGGCATGGTCGGCGTCAACGTGCCGGTCCCGGTGCCCCTCGCCTATCACGGCTTCGGCGGCTGGAAGGCCTCGAGCTTCGGCGACCTCAACCAGCACGGCCCCGACGCGATCCGCTTCTGGACGCAGATCAAGACCGTCACCTCCCGCTGGCCCTCGGGCATCCGCCACGGCGCGGACTATTCCATGCCGGTCATGGGCTGAACCACCCGGTCGGGGCGGCGGCGTGCCGCCCCGCACCTACCCCTGCTCGTCGAGCAGATACGTCGCGATGGCATCGAGGTCCGCATCGGTCCACTGCGAGGTCGATTCCGAGATCACCTCGCCCATCGGCCCGCCCAGAACGTCGAATCCCGGCGTGAACCCCGTCTTCAGCGCCTCGACGAGGCCGGCATGATCGTAGCCCTCGTCAGCGAGTTGGGCCCCGGTGATGCCGGGCACATTGCCCCCCGGCGTGCCCGAACTCCCCTCGAACGCCCGGCTGTCGTCGCGCGCGCCCAGCGCATTGCGCGGTGTGTGGCAGGCCGTGCAATGCCCCGGCCCGTTGGCAAGATACTTGCCGCGGTTCCAGGCGTCCGAGCGGTTCGGGTCGGGCTCAAACCGGCGCGGCTCGAAGAACAGCGTCTTCCAGCCCGCCAACAGGACGCGCATGTTGAAGGGAAAGGAGACCCGGTGGTCTCCCGCCGGGGTGCCGACCGGTTCGACCTCCTGCAACGCGGCATAGAGATCGACAATGTCCTGATCGGTCATCAGCGTGTAGTTGTCGTAGGGAAAGCTCGGGTAGAGATGCTGCATCGCCCCCGGCCCCATGCCGTCGCTCATGGCCTCGGAGAAATCCTGCAGGGTCCACTCGCCGATGCCCGCCTCGGGATCGGGCGTGATGTTGGGCGGAATGAAATCGCCGAATGCCGTCTGCAGCGGCTCACCGCCGCCAAGCGCAGGCCCGTCGTTCTCGAGATCGGTGTGACAGGCGATGCACCCGCCAACGGTCATGACGTACGCGCCGCGTTCGGCATCGGGTTGAAGCGAAAGGTCGCGTTCCGGACCCTCGACGGGTTTCGGCAAATAGGCCCCGACCCCGGCCGCGATGACCACCAGTCCCCCCACAATGATCCAGCGCCTCAACCGCATGCCCGTCTCCGGTGTTCGATACCCGGCGCCATATGACCAGAGCCGGGGCCGTCAGACAACGCACTCAAGCACTGGTGAACACCAGGTTTTTCAAGCGCGCCGTTCTCAGCGTGTCTTGAGCGTGGCGTCGAGTTCCGCCCGCGTCGGCGGATGGCACCCCTGGTGGGCGCAGTTGAGCCCGGCCGCAACCGATCCGAACCTCAGGACGTCGGAAAGCGCCGCGCCGTCGAGGCGGTCGAGCTTGCCCGGCGCCAGATCGCCACGCTCGGCGAGAATGGTGATGATCCCCGCCATCAGCGTATCCCCCGCACCGACCGTGTCGCCGAACGTGGCCGGGGTATAGACATCGGCGTGCCCTTCGCCTGCGGCCGTGAAGGCGCGCGAACCTGCCTCACCGAGCGTAACCACGACCATCTCGCACCTGGGCCGTGCCAGAAGCTCGGCGGCATGTTGCTCCACGCCCTTGGCGCTGTCGAGCGCGGCAAGGTCTTCGTCGGACAGCTTGATCAGGTGCGTCTGGTCGAAGAACGCCGCGAGCCGGTTGCGGTAGCTGTCGAAATCGTCCACGAGCGAGGGGCGCACATTGGGGTCCATCGAAATCACGGCACCGCGCCCCGCGGCCTCCGCCGCCACATCCCCCCAGACTGCGGCGTCCTCGGGCACGATGGGGCAGAATCCCCCGATCTGGAACAGCTTCGGTGCAGCGGGCAGCGCCGCGATCAGCCCGTCGCGGGTAAACGCCCGGTCTGCACTGCGATAGAACTCGTACTGCGCCTGCCCGCGCGCATTGAGCGTCACTACAGCCAGGGTCGTCGGCTCCTTCACGCGCTCGGGCAGAAGCTGCGTCACGCCGGCCCTGTCGAGCGGGCCGAGCAGGTAGTCGCCGAAGCCGTCCTTGGAAATCGGGCACAGATACCCCGTCTCGGACCCCAGCTGCGCCAGGGCCATGGCGCAGGTATAGGGCGAGCCGCCAGCATGCGCCTCCAGGTGAATGATGCCGTCCGCGCCCGTGGGCCGCGGCACCAGATCGATCAGGCTTTCCCCCCCAACGACAAACATGCAACTCTCCCGCACCGAAAAACGCCGCCACCTCTACCCCATCGCGAAACGGATTGCCACGCCCGGCAACCTCTGCATGCGCATGCGTGTGACGATATCCCGAGCATCCGTTGTTATGGGTAGATGCCGGCATGGTGTGCTGGACACCTCCGGCGCACCATGTAGGCTGTTTTCCAACCTGGCGGGAACGAGGAGGTTGCCTGCCCGGTTGAGACGTATTCTGGGAGGATCACAAATGGATCGTCGTTCTTTCTTCAAAAAGGCCGGTGCTGCCGGCGCCGGTGCTGCCGGCGCCTCGACGCTGGCCGCCCCTGCCATCGCGCAGGAATCGCCCACCATCAACTGGCGGCTGACCTCGTCATTCCCCGAGTCGCTCGACACCATCTACGGCGCTGCCGAGAAGATGGCCGAGCGAGTTGCCGACGCGACCGACGGCAAGTTCCAGATCGAGTGCTATGCCGGCGGCGAGATCGTGCCGGGCCTTCAGGCGCTCGACGCCACCATCGAGAACACGGTGGAGATGAGCCACACCTGCTCCTACTACTACTGGGGCAAGGACCCCACCTATCAGCTGGGCACGGCCACCCCGTTCACCCTGAACCAGCGTATCCAGGACGCCTGGCTGCGCTATGGCGGCGGCGAGGAGCTGCTCAACGAGTTCTATCACGGCAACGGCGTGCATGGCATCGTGTGCGGCAACACCGGCGCCCAGATGGGCGGGTGGTTCCGCAACGAGATCAACAGCGTCGAGGATCTCGACGGGCTCAAGATGCGCGTAGGCGGCTTCGCCGGCACCATTCTCGAAAAGCTCGGCGTCTCCCCGCAGCTCATCGCGGGCGGCGACATCTACCCCGCGCTCGAGAAGGGCACTATCGACGCCACCGAGTGGGTCGGCCCCTACGACGACCAGAAGCTCGGCTTCAACAAGGTCGCGCAGTACTACTACTATCCCGGCTGGTGGGAAGGCGGTGCCAACCTGCACACCTTCATCAACCTGGAGCAGTGGAACTCGTTGCCCGAGCACTACAAGACGGCCCTGACCGACGCCTGTGCGTGGGCGCACACGGACACGCTGGCCAGCTACGACGCCAAGAACCCGCAGGCGGTCAAGGAGCTGGTGGCCGACGGCGCCCAGCTGCGCCCCTTCTCGGAGGAAATCCTGAAGGCCTGCCACGAGGCGACCAAGGAAACCTATGCCGAGTTCAGCGCGGAGAACGAGAACTTCAAGGAGATCTACGAATCCCAGCTCGCCTTTGCCAAGGAGCAGTATCTGTGGCTCCAGCTCAGCGAATACACGTTCGACACCTTCATGATGCGCCAGCAGCGCGCCGGCAATCTCGGCTAGGTCTCGAACGTTCGAACGGCAAGAAGCCCCGGGGCATCGCGCTCCGGGGCTTTTTCAGTTCTTTTGGGGATAGACGGTCTCCCCGTTCTTGAGCATCTCGACAAAGGCCTCGATCCGCCTTTTGCGGCCGGCCTCCGTCTTCAGGCTGTGCATGCGGAGCGCCAGGGCAAACCGGTTCTGAGCGGTCAGCCTGGCCAGCATGGATTTGGCCAGCGGTTCCGCATCGATGGCCGCCTGAAGGTCATCAGGAATGGGCATTGTGCCCGAACCGCCATAAGCACGGTCCCAGCGACCGTCGGCTTTCGCCCGCTCGACTTCGGCAAGGCCGAACTCCGTCATGCGGCCTTCCTCGATCAGCCGGGCCACGTTCGCAACGTTGACCTGGCTCCAGATGCTTTTCTTTCCACGCGGCGTATAGCGTTGCAGAAAACTCTTTTCGTCGAAACTCTTGCGAATGGCGTCGATCCAGCCCCAGCACAGAACCACGTCGATCGCCTCCTTGGGCGTGATCGATTTAAGGCCGGATTTCACCTTGTGGATCTTGATCCAGATCTCGTCATAGCGATGGAGATTCCTGCCCAACCAGCCGTAAAAGTCACCTGCCGTTTCGAACTCGAAAACCTTTTCGGAATCCACCTTTACCGGCACCGTTACGTCTCCTTGTCGCCGAACCTCGGCTTGCGGTGCCTGTTATCGCACGGCAAACTGACAATGAATGGCAGGAGACGTCACTCGAAGCTGGGCGGCTGGCTGAGGTCCATGTTGGGCGCGGTTTCCTCTTCGCCCTCCCCGGTGGACGTGCCACCGGCTTCCGCCCCGTCCTCGCCGCCAAGGGTCAGCGGTGGCAGTCCGATGGAATCCGGACCGCTGCCGCTCTCCTCGCTTCCATCGTTGCCGCCGCCGTCGAGCCCGTCGAGCGAAGGCAGTGTCAGGCCGGGCAGCGAATCGCTGTCGCCCCCGCCATTGCCATCGCTCTCCGCGCCCCCGAGCGGGGGCAGGTTCAACTCGATGGTGTTCGGATCGACCTGGGAATGGGTGCCCCGATAGTGCGTCACCAGTTGCGGGAACATGATGACCGCGAACACCACCATCACCTGCAGCGCGATGAACGGCACAGCACCGCGATAGATCTCGAGCGTCTTCACGCGCGGCATCATACGATTGGTCACGGTATCCAGCCACTCCTGCTTGGGCGCGATGGAGCGCAGGTAGAACAGCGCGAAACCGAAGGGGGG
>CAZNHG010000101.1:5853-10491 GCA_964572555.1 uncultured Devosiaceae bacterium
CAGGTCGATCCCGAGCGTCTCCGCGACGGGCGCCAGCAGCGGCACGACGATGAAGGCGATCTCGAAGAAGTCGAGAAAGCACCCCAGGATGAACACGATGATCGTTACCGTGATCAGGAACCCGGTCACGCCCCCCGGCAGGCCGAGCAGAAGCTCCTCGATCCACTGATCGCCGTTGATCCCGTAAAAGGTCAGCCCGAACACGCGCGCGCCGATCAGGATGAACATGACGAACGCGGCCAGCTTGGTCGTCGACAGCAACGCCTCGTTGAGCGTGCGCGTATTCAGCCGCCCCTTGAACAACGCCATGACCAGGGCCCCCGAGGCCCCCATGGCGCCGCCCTCGGTGGGCGTGGCGATGCCGAGAAAAATCGTGCCCAACACCAGGAAGATCAGCGCTAGGGGCGGGACGAGGACGATGATCACCTTCTCGGCGAGCTTGGACAACAGACCCAGCTTGAAGTGCCTGTTCAGAAGCGACAGACCCAGCGCGAAGGCGGTGGCGGACGTCGCGGCCCACACGAACCGCACTTCGTAGCGCATGCCCGCGAACACCGTGTGATAGGTCGCGAAATGAATGACGAGAGCCAGCCCCAACACCACGATCAGCGAGGTGACACCGCCACCCAGCGTGCGCGCCTCCTTGGGCAGCGCGGGCATGAGGTCCGGCCGCACCAGCGACAGGACGAAGGTGTAAAGGCAATAGGCCCCGATCATGATACCGGCGGGCAGCAGCGCGCCGAGATACATGTCGCCGACCGACCGGCCGAGCTGGTCGGCCATCACGATGAGCACCAGCGAGGGCGGCACGATCTGCGCCAGGGACCCCGACGCCGCGATCGCGCCCGTCGCCGTCGACCGGTTGTAGCCGTAGCGAATCATGATCGGCAGGGAGATCAGTCCCATGGCCATCACGGACGCGGCCACGACACCCGTCGTCGCCGCCAGCAGCGCCCCCACGATGATCACCGCATAGGCGAGCCCGCCGCGGACCGGGCCGAACAGCTGCCCGATCGTGTCTAGCAGGTCCTCGGCGTTCGAGGATTATCCCCATTAAGGTGAAGAACGGAATCGCCAGGAGCGTGTCGTTGTACATGATCCCGTAGATGCGCTCGGGATGCGCGCGCATCAGGTTCCAGAACAGCGTGATGTCTGTCCCCGGCACGTTCTGGGAGAGCTCGACACCGATCCAGAAGAACAGCAGCCCCCCGGCAGCGAGGGTGAAGGCCACCGGATAGCCGAGCAGGAGCATCGCCATCACGGTGACGAACATGATCGGGGCGAGGTTGTGGGCGATTATCTCGATGATCATCTAACGGCCCGCGCCATCGTCATAGCCACCGCTTCCCATCTCGGCGACGGCGGGTGGAACGTCCGCATTCGGATAGGGTTCGGAGATGGTGCCGCGGATCACCCCGATCCGCTTGATGATCTCCGAGACGGCCTGCGCCAGCAGCAGCATGAAGCCCAGCAAGACCATGATCTTGGCCGGCCACAGAATCAGCCCGCCGGCACTGCCAGACATTTCACCGTTGAAGTAGGATTTCCAGAACCACGGCCAGGCGAGATAGACCATCATGCCCGTGAACGGCACCAGAAACACGATGTGCCCGAACAGATCGATCCAGTCCCGTGCTCGCTTGGTGAGCATGTTGGCGATGAAGTCGATGCGCACATGCTCGTTGTTCTGCAGCGCATATGCGGCGGCCAGCAGGAAGGCTGTGCCGTAGAGATACCACTGCAACTCAAGCCACGCGTTCGACGACTGGTCGAACACCTTGCGGATGATGGCGTTGCCGGCGCTGACCAGAACCGCGGCAAGGATGAGCCATGCCACCTTGCGCCCGATAAAGCCGCTGACGGCATCGATGCCCCGCGACAGCGCGAGCAATGCGCCCATACGTCTCCTCCCCATAGAAGCACGGCACCGCTGCGACCCGGCACCTTTCGCGTCCCGCTCCCTCCCCGAAAGCAGTACACTCTAGGCTTGTCCATACCTCTCTAGCATAACAAGGTGGTTTGCCGGTAACATCTACCCAATAGTACGCAGCGCGCCGGGTTTTGCACACGCTTCGGCGCCCGCTTCGTGGGAGGAGGGGTCGCAATGTCGCTCAAGCACCAGATTCTCGCCCTGGCGACGCTGCCGCTCATCATCGCCATTCTGGCGATCACCGCGCTCGTCACCTCGCAATCGCGGGACCTGGCCCAGAACGGCATCGAGACGTTCGAGCAGAACATGCTCAACGCCAAGCAGAAGGAGCTGGTCAACTACGTCAATCTGGCGCTGTCCTCCATCGACCACATCTACGCTGACGCGGGTCCCGACGATGTTCAGGCCAAGCAGCGGGTCAGGACGATCCTGAACGAACTCAGCTATGGCGAGGACGGCTACTTCTTCGTCTACGACTTCGAGGGCAACAACATCGTCCATCCCAAGCAAACCTTCCGCGTGGGGAAGAACTGGATGGACCTCACCGATCCCGACGGCGATCTCGTGATTAAGAACCTGATCGAGCAAGCCAGGGCGGGCGGCGGTTTCCACCCCTACAAGTGGGAGAAACCCTCGTCCAACGAGGTCGCCGACAAGCTCTCCTACGCCGTCGCTCTCGACAAGTGGGAGTGGATGCTGGGCACCGGCGTGTATCTCGACGACGTCGCCGCACAGACCGCCGCCGCCAAGGCCGACCTGCGCTCGAACATCAACCATACCTTCGTCATCGTGGCGCTGATCACCGTGCCCGCGGTCATTGCGGTGTTTCTCACCGGCATCCTGTTGAACCTGCGCGAGCGGCGCATGGCCGACAGCAAGCTCAAGGAACTCACCCAGCGCGTCATCGACACCCAGGAGGAAGAGCGCACCCGCATCGCCCGCGAGCTGCACGACGGCATCTCGCAGAATATGGTCGGCGTGCGCTATGTGCTCGATCTCGCCACGCGCAAGGTGAAATCCGGGGCGAGCGACGCGCTGATGACCATCGAGCACGGGGCGAGCGAACTCAACAACGCCATCAAGGAAGTCCGCCGCATCTCGCACAACCTGCGTCCCGGCCTGCTCGACGATCTCGGCCTCTCCGCCGCACTGGAGGGGCTGACCAACAACTTCACCGAACGCACCGGCATACCGGTCGATCTGCGCTCGGTAGCCTTCAAGAACCTGCTGCCCCACGACGCCAAGACGGCGCTCTACCGCGTCGCCCAGGAGGCGCTCTCCAACATCGAGCGGCATGCCGAAGCCACGCATGTCGGGTTGCAGATCACCTCGGATCGCGCCGGACTCCAGATGGTCGTCTCCGACAATGGCCGCGGCTTCGACGTCTCCTCGCGCGGCCAGCGGCTCAAGGCCATCGGCGGGCTGGGCCTGCGCAACATGCAGGAGCGCATGGAACATTTCGGAGGCGAGTTGAACGTGCGCACCTCGGCCTCGGGCACGGTCCTGACCGCCCGCCTGCCCAAATCCATCTATCTCAGCCAGAACCGGGAACTCGAAAGCTCATGAGCCAACGCCGCCAGATCAGAGTCTTGCTGGTCGACGACCATCCGCTCGTTCTCGAGGGCATCAAGGCGATCATAGAGACCTTCAGCCATATCGAGGTCGTCGGCGCCTGCGCCGATGCCCGGGAAGCCCTCGATATCGCCGCCCGCACCGAACCAGACGTGGTGATGATGGACAACAAAATGCCGGGGCTGAACGGGCTCGACGCCATCGAGGTGTTCAAGGAGCAGCATCCCGGCTCCCGGCTCCTGATGCTGTCCATGCACGACAGCCGGGAATACATTTCCACCTCGGTGATGTACGGTGCCTCGGGCTATGTTCTCAAGGACGTCACGACCAACGAGATCATGGCCGCCATCGAAGCGGTCGCGGCCGGCGGCACCTATTTCTCCTCCGGCGTATCGGACGTGCTCATGCGGGTAGAGGACAATCACAAGCGCCCTGGCCCGCTCACCACCCGCGAACAGGCGGTCCTGCTGCTCGTTGCCGAAGGCAAGAACTCGCGCGAAGTCGCCGAGATGCTCGACATCTCCACGCGCACGGTCGAAACCCACCGCAAGAACATCAAGAAAAAGCTCGGGATCGGCACCACGGCCGGCCTGACGCGCTATGCCATCGAGAACGGGCTCATCGGCCAAGAAATCTGACGCGGGGCTCGGAGCGCCGGACGAAAAAGTGGGATCCGGTTTTTCGCTTAACCGGCGCGACCACCAGGAATCTGGATCGTCGGGCGATTTGGATTAATCGCCCGACGATCTACGCGATCATCATGGCGTGCGCGTCGCGCCGCGTGGCATCGATGACGGCCTGCGGATCGCGCGTCGGCTTGCCGAACAGATAGCCCTGAAGGCTGGTGCACCCCGACGTGGAAAGCCAGCGCGCCTGGGCGCTCGTCTCCACGCCCTCGGCTGTGATCTTGAGCCCGAAGCTGCGCCCCAGCTTGACCAGGGCGTCGACAATGGCATCGTCCCGCTCGTCCACGCCGTAGCGGGCGATGAAGGACTTGTCGATCTTCATCTTCGTCAGCGGAATGCGCGTGAGATAGCTCAGCGAGGAATAGCCCGTTCCGAAATCGTCCATCGCCAGCCCGGCCCCGAGCTCCCTGATGGCGGCGAAGACGCGGTGCGTGGCTTCGGTATCGTGCA
>CAZNHG010000102.1:0-10460 GCA_964572555.1 uncultured Devosiaceae bacterium
GTCGAAGCGGATGCGGCCGAACTCGATGGGCGGGAGCGGCTCGGAAACATAGTCGCCCAGCTTGGCGGCCTCGTAGCGCTCCGACGCCTCGGGCAGCGAAATCTCGCGCGCCGGCTCCTCGACGGTCTCGACCACCTCGCGCAGGCGCCACAGCTTGAGTTCGCCCGTCTTGGGGTTGATCTCGGCCTTCACCTCGGTTTCGGCGCCATAGCGCGAGCGGGCCGCCTTCTGGATGGCGTCCTGCATGGATTCGATGACGATCATGCGGTCGATCGACTTCTCGCGGGCGACCGCGTCGGCGATCTGCAAAAGCTCGAGCCGGTTGGCTGAAACGGCCATTTCCTAGTTCTCCTCAGAAGTGTCCTCGACGGTCTCAACGTCGGGACTGTTCAGCGTGTCGTCGTCCTGCTGCTCGGCCTGAGCGGCATCGAGAAGCGCCTGGGACATGACGAGCTTGGCCTCGGCGATCATGCCTAAGGGCAGCTTGTTGACGGGATCGGCGCCGTGCGGCGCATCCGGCAGCCTGATGCCGACATGTTCGTCGCCGACACCGGTAATCTCGCCGCGGAAGCGCTTGCGCCCCTCGAGAGGGGCGTTGAGCTCGACCTTGGCGTCGTGCCCGACATAGCGGGCGAAATCGCGCGGGCGGACCAGCGGGCGGTCGACGCCGGGGGACGAGACCTCGAGATGATACTCGCGATCGATCGGATCCTCCACGTCGAGCACGGGACTGAGCTCATGACTGAGCGCCTCGCAGTCCTCGATGGCGAAGCGCCCGTTCGGGTCTTCGGCCATGATCTGCAGCGTGCAGCCGTTCTCGGGCAGAACGCGCACGCGCACCAGCGCATAGCCCAGGCTCTCCGCCACTGGTGCGACAATGGCGGCGATCCGGGCTTCGAGCCCGCTTTCGCGAATATAGCGCTTGTCGGTTTCGGTACTGGCCATGATGGGTCCGGTTGCCGCGGCGCCGGGACTTCCAGGTCCCCGGGCGCACCAGTTCGTTCAAAACGTCCGGTTCCACCTGTTCTTCAAACAACAGGAAAAACCCCGAACGGGTCTGTGTCAAACACCCAGGCAGGCGCGATCGGGTCCGCTGCGCCAGGTTTCACTTTTGCGCTTCCGCCGGAAACGCCCCCCAAGGAAACAAAAAAGAGCGGGGCCGCTTGTGGCACCCACTCTCCGGTTAACCCTGAGATGTTGGCGGTCTTATAGACCCTCGCCTGCCGTTTGGCAAGCGATTCCGGGGCTCAGCCGGCGATCACGATCGCGCCGGAATCGACGCCCCTGGCGGTGAGGGCTTTTTTCACGTCTTCGGTCATCTCGTCGGGGCCGCACAGGTAGAACCGGCCCGAGGTGTCGGTGACATGCCTGGCAACGAAGTCCTCATCGACCCGCTCGTGCAACAGGCCCTCGGCCTCCTCGCCGGTCACGGTGAGCAGCAGGTCGAGCCCGTCCATACTCTCCAGCTCATCGCGCAGGATGATGTCCTTTTCGAGGGTGTTCGAGAAGATGAGGCGGTGCCCCTCCATTCTCCCTTCCGCCTTGAGCCAGCGCAGCAATGCAAGGAACGGGGTAATACCGGCGCCGCCGGCGATGAAGGTGCCTGTCCCGTTGTAGGGCACGGTCTCCCACGGGTCGTCGATGAGCAGCCGGTCGCCGGTGGCGAGCTGGCCGAGGCGGTTGGTCACCCCGTCATGGTCCGTGTAGCTCTTGATGACGAATTCGAGGAACGGCGCTTTCGACAGGCCGGTGAAGGTGAAGGGGCGCTTCTCGTCCTGCCAGCCGGACTGGGCGAGCGCGACCTCGGTCGCCTGGCCGGCGACGAAGTCGTACCCCTCGGGCCGCTCCATGCGGTAGCGCCGCACATTGTGGGTGATCTGGTCGACTTCGAGTAGTTGCACCTCGTGCATGGGGTGAGCTCCTTTTCGCGTGCCCGCCCACCGGACGGTTGCGTGCAAAGCTAGACAAATTCAGCTGCTTTGCAAATCGGCGAAACACGGGGAGGGCGTATCAAGCCTTTGCGGTTTCAATATGTTTCTCGATCAGGTCAGCGGGCACGGCGCCGGGATCATGGCGGCCGGCCACCAGCTCGCGTCCCAGCCGGCACAGGAAGGCGTTAACCGGAACGGGGACACCGTGGAGCCGCCCCAGAAGCGCGATTTCGCCGTTGAGGTAGTCGGTCTCGATGGAGCCGGCATGGCGCACCAGGCTCTGGCGCGAGGACGAGCCGACCCGTTCGACGCCCTCAATCGGGGTGTCGGTCATCAGTTCGGCGCGGCGGGGATCGTTCGCGCCGACGTCGGTCCAGCCGAGCCCGGCCACATCGAATACCCTTTCGGCTTCGGCGCGGGCCCTGTCATACCACGCATCGGCTGCCGATCCCGAACCGACCGCCGCCTCGATGACGTTGCGCAGATTCAAAAGCAGCTTGCCGCGCTTGTCCGCCATGACGGCATCGCGGGCATACGCGGCGAACCCGGCCGCATTGAAAGCCTTCACCAGGCGGGTAACCGTCGCATCGGTTCCCCTGGGGAAACGCCCGATATCGAGAATGCCGGGGCACGGCATGCCGAAGGCGCTGACGACGCCGGGCTCCATGTGCGTGGCCGGCATCATCAGCAACAGGCCGTAGACGTTTTCGAAGACGCGCAGGGCGGCGCGTTCATTGGCCACCCCGTTCTGGGCGCACACCACCGCCTGTTCGCGCACGCCGGCAGCGGCGAGCCGTTCCAGCGCTTCTGCGGTGTGCTGGCTCTTGACCGTGACAAGGACGACGTCGCCGGGATCGAAGGCGATCTCCTCGGGGCCGGCATGGCAGGGAAAGTGGGCCACCTCGCTGCCCGAGGGCCGGTTGAGACGCAGGCCCGCGGTCCTCATGGCCTCGAGATGCGGGCCGCGGGCGATGGCGGCCACGTCATGGCCCGACAGCGCCAGCCGCGCCGCCATGGTGCCGCCGATGGCGCCGGTTCCGTAGATGATGAATTTCATGCGTTCCGCTCCGGTTGCCGCCAGTATGAAGCGGCGGCGCGGGACCACGCAATGGGGCGGGGGCGGATTTGGCCGGGATGGCGGGTCAGTGCCTGATGAAGGTGAAATAGAAGCTCTTTGCGCGCCCCTCCCGGCGCGCCTTCGTCTCGTAGCGTGTCGGCTCCCAGCCCTCGTAAGGGGTATGCCAGGCGCCCGGCCGCTGGACCGGCCAGGCAAAGCTGCCCTCGCGCAGAACATGGGCGAGGGTCCAGTTGGCGTAGTCCTCGATGTCGGTGACAAAACGCAGCGCCCCGCCGGGTTCGAGCACGCGCGCCATCTCGGCCAGGGTCAGCGGCGAGACGAAGCGGCGCTTGTGATGGCGCGTCTTGGGCCAGGGGTCGGGGTACAACAGATCGATCCGGGCGATGGCGGCGTCAGGCAGCTTGAACAGGAGCTGCAGCGCGTCCTCGTCATAGAGCCGGATGTTGTCGTGTCCGCCCGTGTCGATACGCTCGAGGAGTTTGCCGATGCCGCCGGTGAAGACCTCGCAGCCGATAAAGCCGGTTCCGGGGCTCTCCGCCATCTGGCGGGCGAGATGCTCGCCGCCGCCATAGCCGATCTCGATGACGATGCGCTCCGGCCTGCGGGCGAACAGGGCTCGCGGGTCGAGCGGGCCGGCCTCGGGCAATTCGATCGCCAGTTCGGGCAGGACGGTGTCATAGAGCATCTGCTGGCGGCCGTGCAGGCGCTTGCCGGCCTTGCGGCCGAAGAAGGCACGGGGTTCGCCATGGATATTGAGCGGCGGCTTGCGGGTCATGGCCCGCCCCATAAACAAAGCCCCGCCCCGCGGCAAGCGGGACGGGGCAATATTGTCCGGCGCTCTTTGACGGCGCCTTCGGGCAGCTGCTCTTAGGCGGCAGCCTTTTGCTTGACGGCAGCCTTGAGCGAGGAGGCCAGGTCGGTCTTCTCCCAGGAGAAGGAGCCGTCACGGCCAGGCTTGCGGCCGAAGTGGCCGTAGGCCGCGGTCTTGGCGTAGATAGGCTTGTTCAGGTCGAAGTGCTTGCGGATGCCGCTCGGCGACAGGTCGACGAGATCGCGCAGGGCGTTCTCGAGGAGTTCCTCCTCGACCTTGCCGGTGCCGTGGGTGTCCACGTAGATCGACAGCGGCTGGGCGACGCCGATGGCGTAGCTGAGCTGGATCGTGCACTTCTCGGCCAGCTTGGCGGCGACCACGTTCTTGGCGAGGTAGCGCGCGGCATAGGCCGCCGAGCGGTCGACCTTGGTGGTGTCCTTGCCGGAGAAGGCGCCGCCGCCGTGCGGAGCGGACCCGCCATAGGTGTCGACGATGATCTTGCGCCCGGTCAGGCCGGCGTCGCCGTCCGGACCGCCGATGACGAACTTGCCGGTCGGGTTGACGTACCACACGCAGTTGTCAGCGATGGTGATGGTGTCCAGCGCCTCGCGGATATACGGCTCGACCACGGTGCGCACCTTGTCCGGGTTCCAGTCCGGGTTGTTGTGCTGGGTCGAGAGCACGATCTGGGTGACTTCCTTGGGCTCACCGTTCTCGTAGCGCACGGTCACCTGGCTCTTGGCGTCCGGCCCGAGCTGGGCGGCCTCGCCCTCGCCCGCCTCGCGGGCGTCGGCGAGCAGCTGGAGAATCTTGTGCGAATAGTAGATCGGCGCCGGCATGAGATCGGGGGTCTCGCGGCAGGCGTAGCCGAACATGATGCCTTGGTCGCCGGCACCTTCCTCGCCCTCTTCGTCGGCGGCGTTGTCGACGCCCTGCGCGATGTCAGCGGACTGGGTGTGCAGCAGCACGTCGACCTTGCAGGTCTTCCAGTGGAACCCGTCCTGCTCGTAACCGATGGCCTTGATGGCGCGGCGCGCGGCGGAGCGGAAGCGCGTCGGGTTGATGACCTCGTTGCCGTTCTTGTCGGTCTTGAGAAGGGTCTTGGGCACGCGGACCTCACCGGCGATGACCACGCGGTTGGTGGTGGTCAGCACCTCACAGGCCACGCGCACGGCGCGCGGATCGGTACCGGTCTTCTTGGCCTCTTTGTAGATGAGATCGACGATCTCGTCGGAAATTCGGTCGCAGACCTTGTCCGGGTGACCCTCGGACACGGATTCGGATGTGAACAGATAGGAAGATCTAGCCACGACAACCCCACTTTCTCATGAGTTGGGAGCCCTGCAAGGGCCGGAGAAGTCTCACAGCGCAAGGCTCCGGGATATTTCGTCTTACACGCGTCCGGACGGGCAAGGGCGTGGTGGCCCTGCGCCAGATGCGCATTTGATGCGGGCAAACCGCCCGCGGCACGCGGCATGTTTTGCCAGCACGGGGGCGCTCGGTCAAGGCGGATATAAAGAAATCTTTATGTTATCGGCGGGCGTTTGTGCACATTTATCGCCGCAAAATCCGCTTTTCGAGCAGCATAACCGCGAATCCTAGCACGAGCACCCCCAGCAGCGGCCAGTGCCGCCAGCGGGCGAAGGGGGTGCCGGCAAGCGGTGCAGGCGGGCTGACGTCGAGAACACCCACCGTCTCGCGGCCCAGCGACGCGGTGACGCGCCCGAGCGGATCGACGAGCGCGGTCACCCCGGTATTGGCGAGCCTCACCAGCGAGCGCCCCTCCTCGATCGCGCGCAGGCGCACGTGATGGAAGTGCTGGGCAGGGCCCACCGAGCCGTCGAACCAGCCGTCATTGGTGAGGTTGAGGATGTAGCCGGCCTCATCGAGCGCCGCGCCGAGATCGCCGGAGAAAACGGCCTCGTAGCACACCAGCGGCAGGAAGCCGGGATGCCCTCCCCCTTCGAGCACGCGGCGGCGCTCGCCATGGCTCCAGCCGGCCTGGCCGGGCACGAACTGCCGAAGCCCGACCTGTGCCCACGCCCGGGCAAATGGCAGGTATTCGCCGAACGGAACCAGATGGGTCTTGTCGTAGCTGTCGACGACCTCGCCGTCGCTGTTGATGATCATCACCGCATTGTAGGCCGCGCCGGTCGTGAAGTCCTGGCGCGGCGCGCCGGTGATCAGCTGCTTGCCCGGCGGCAGGAGGCGGGCGATGCGGGCGAGGTCCTCGGGCTGGTCGGCAAGAAAGAACGGCATGGCCGATTCGGGCCAGACGAGCTGATCGATCCCCGCAAGGCCTTCATCGTCCGGCCCTAGTTTGGTTTCGGACAGGCTGAGGAGCCGCTCCATGATGAAGTCGCGGCTGTCGGTCCGCCATTTCATGGCCTGATCGATATCGGGCTGGACGAGCCGGAGGATGACGTCCTGATCGTCCGGCACCGTAACCGTATTCAGCCGGTACTGTCCGTACCCGACCTGCGCGGCGAGAACGGCGACGATGGTGAAGAAGGGCACGAGCCGGCGGGTCAGCGCGCGTTCATCGGCCGGCCAGATGAGGGCGGGCAGTGCGCCGATGGTCGCGGCGATGGCGGTGAGCCCGTAGACGCCAATGACGGCGGCGAGCTGGCTCATCTGGTCGTTGGCGGTCAGCGCGTAGCCGAGAAGGTCGAAGGGAAAGCCGGAGAACAGGTGCCCGCGCGCGAATTCGGCCACGGTCAGTGCCGCGGCGAGCGCGACGATGCGCAACGCCCCACCGCTCCAGAACACATGGGCGAGTGCTGCCGCCAGCCCCCAGAAAACGGCGAGAATGGCGGCGAGCCCAAGAACGGCGAAGGGCATCGCCCCGAGCACCCAGCCGCCGTCGACGAAAAACGCCGCGCCGACCCAGTGGATGGCGACGGTGAAATAACCCAACCCGAAGAAGAAGCCGATGCGGAACGCGGGGCCGAGAATCCGGCGCCAGCCGGGAACGTATTCGGCCCCGTCGAGGCACCACACCAGCACCGGCAGGCCGATAAACAGGGCGGGCAGGATGAAGAAGGGCGGCATGCTCGCCGCCGCCAGCGCGCCGGCACAGATGAGGATCAGCGCACGCCGCCAGCCGAAGCTGAGCATACAGGTTTCAGCGAGCCAGGTCATCTATGTCCGGCCGGTCCCCGATTGCGGCGCGAATCGCTTGGCGCCCGTTACGCGTTCTAGAACATTCTTCGTTGTGATTGAATCACAACGAAAGCTCTAAATTGTCGCGTGGCCGCGTTCTTGAACCGAACAAGTGGTGTCCACTTGTTCCGGCAACGCTCCAGCTCGCCGGGGAGGGGTGGCGGCGTCAAGCCGCCAAGTGAGAATCGCCGCTATTCGGCCGCGGTGTCGGTGCCGGTGTCGCCGTCCCCGCCGCCCTTCGGGGCGGCGGCCTTGTCCTTCTTGGCCGGCCGGGCCGGCATGGCGCGGGCGCGCAGGCCGCGGCGGCGGCGGCGGATGCGCACGCGGCGGATGCGGCGCGGATCGGCCTGCATGATCTCGAACTCGAAGCCCTTGAGCCGAGTAACCACCTCGCCGCGCACCGGCACACGGTCGATGAGATCGAAGATCAGCCCGCCCAGCGAATCGACGTCCTCGGCGTGCTCGCCGGGGTCGAATTCGGGCCCGATCAGTTCCTGGAGCTGGCTGAGCTCCACGCGCGCGTCGGCGACGAAGGTGTTGTCGTCGATCTTGCGCACCAAGGTTTCCTCGTCGTCGTGCTCGTCCTCGATGTCGCCCACGACGGCTTCCAGGAGGTCCTCGATGGTCACCAGCCCGTCCGTGCCGCCGTACTCGTCGACCACCATCGCCATGTGCACGCGGGTCGCCTGCATCTGCTGGAGGAGGTCGCCCACCGGCATGGCAGGGGGCACGAACAACAGCTTGCGCACGAAATCCTTGTTGCCGACCTTCTGGCGCAGCACGGGCGAGAGCAGGCGCACGGGCACTTGCTTGCCGCCGTTGCCGTTGCCATGACCGTTCGAATGGCCGTTTCCATTGGAGTGGCCATTGCCGTTGCGGCCCTCGCCGTTGACGGCGGTCAGGCGCTGCAGCGCGTCCTTGATGTGAACGAAGCCGACAATGGTGTCGAGATTGTCGGAATAGACCGGCAGGCGCGAATGCCCGGCGCTGTGAAAGCGCGCGATGAGCGTGGCCATGGTCTCGCTTTCCTCAACCGCCTCGACATTGGCGCGCGGCACCATGACATCCTCCACCCGCATGTCGCCGAGCTTGAGTACGTTCTGCAAAAGGGTGCGCTCATTGTCGGAGAACGCGGTGTCGGAATTGGTCTTGTCCTCGAGCGCCTCGGCGATATCTTCGCGCAGGCTCGGGGACCTGAGGGTCAAAGCTGCCCGGATCCGCGCCCATAAGGAGGGCCCGGATTGTGAGGAGCTGTCGCCCTTGGGGCGATGCGGCCCGCTCGCCGCGTCGGTAGAGTGATCGCTGTCGTTCATCGTCGTGAACCGCATTATGCCGCGGTTCCATTCCTTTTTAAAGTGGTGCCGGCCCGGACCCGTCCGGCACAGGCTATGTATCGGCGTAGGGATCGGCGATTCCCAGCGCCGCCAGAATTCGGGTTTCGAGGCCCTCCATGACAAGGGCCTCGGCGTCGTTCATGTGATCGTGCCCAAGACAGTGCAAAAACCCATGTATGACGAGATGGGTGAAGTGGTCCTGAAGTGCAATACCCATTCCGGCGGATTCACGCTCGAGCGTTTCGCGGGCGAGCGCAATGTCGCCCACGAGCCCCGCGACCGGCGCGAAGGGTTCGATGCCGGGAAAGGACAGGACGTTGGTCGATTTGTCCTGGCCGCGCCATTGCCGGTTCAAGACCTGCTGTTCGGCGTCGTTGGTCAACAGCACAGAGACCATGGCCGGCCCGGTCATCTCCGCCTCCGACATGTCGAGCGCGGTGACCAGCGCCGTCTCGACGATAGGGGCGAGGCCGTCCGGCCAGTCCTCGTCGGCTATAGCGATGTCAATTTCCAGGGGATGCGGCAGGGTCAGCGCGCCTTGTCTCCGTTCTGCCCGGCATGCGCCTCGTCATACGCCTTGACGATGCGCGCCACCAGTTCATGGCGGACCACGTCGCGGTCGGAGAAGCGCATGGTATGAATGCCCTCCACGCCGTTGAGCAGGTCCACCGCCTCGATGAGCCCGGAACGCTCGCCGCGCGGCAGGTCGACCTGGCTGGGATCGCCGGTGACCACCATCTTGGAATTCTCGCCGAGCCGGGTGAGCGCCATCTTCATCTGCATGGAGGTTGCGTTCTGCGCCTCGTCGAGGATCACCATGGCGTTCGACAGGGTGCGGCCGCGCATGAAGGCGAGCGGGGCCACCTCGATGACGCCCGTGGTCATGCCGCGCTCGACGTGCTCGGGGCGCATCATGTCGTAAAGCGCGTCATACAAGGGGCGCAGATAGGGGTCGACCTTCTCCTTCATGTCGCCGGGCAGGAACCCGAGCCGCTCGCCGGCCTCGACCGCCGGGCGCGAAAGGATGACGCGATTGACCTCGCCGCGCTCGAGGAGCGAAGCCGCATAGGCGACGGCGAGATAGGTCTTGCCGGTGCCCGCCGGGCCGGTGCCGAAGACCAGCTCGCACCGCTCCATGGCACGGACATAGGCGTCCTGGGCCGGGGTGCGGGCGACAATCGTCGCCTTGCGCGTGGCGATCTGGGCCATGCGCACCTTGCCCTTCTTCTCCATGGTGGGCAGCGTGAGCTGGTTGTCCTCGTCCTCGATGACGCGGATCACCGCATCGACGTCGGCGACGCCGACATGCCGGCCCTCCTCAAGAGCGGCATAAAGCGATTCCAGCACGCGCCGGGCCTGGTCGATCCCGGAGGCCGTGCCGGTCAGCATGACATGATTTCCGCGGGGGGCGGCCTCGACACCGAAACGCTGTTCGATCAAGGCCAGATTCTGGTCGTACTCCCCGTAAAGCTGGGCGGCGAGACGATTGTCTTCGAAGGCGAGTTCCAGATCGTTTGTCAGTTCGGGATCACTCTTTGAAGATACATGCGTGATCAAATGGTCAGGCTCCACTCAAGGCGCGGTTGCTGTCAACATTACCGATACTAACCGATTCCACCGGTGATTCTGTGACAATTCTGCCTTCAAGCGAATTTTTCCCGACCCCAACGATCTCGACGGGGCGGATGCTGCCGATGAGGTCCTGCGGCGCCTCGATGTGAACGGCCTGCAGATAGGGCGAGCGCCCGCCGAGCTGGCCGGGATTGCGGCCCGGCTTGTCGAACAGCACCGGCAATGTGTGCCCCACGCAGGCCCGGTTGAACGCGGCCTGCTGTTCGCCGATCAGCGCCTGCAGGCGATGGAGGCGCTCCGTCTTGACCTCTTCGGGCACGTGGTCCTCGCGCTCGGCGCCGGGGGTTCCGGGCCGGGGCGAATACTTGAAGCTGAAGGCCGAGGCGTAGCCGGTCTCGCGCACGATATCGAGCGTCGCCTCGAAATCGGCGTCCGTCTCGCCGGGAAAGCCGACGATGAAATCGCCCGACATGGCGATATCGGGGCGCGCGGCGCGGATGCGGGCAATCAGGCGCAGATACTCCTCGGCGGTGTGCTTGCGGTTCATCGCCTTGAGGATGCGGTCCGAGCCC
>CAZNHG010000103.1:0-10383 GCA_964572555.1 uncultured Devosiaceae bacterium
TTGACCAGTCATATCCTGGCGGTGGTTACGCTCGCCATTCCCACAATGATCATTGCGGAGACCGGGCTCTCGTTCCTGGGCGTTGGGCTCAAGCCACCTGTCGTTTCCTGGGGGGTGCTGCTTCAGGACGCGCAGAATATCAGAACAGTATCGACCGCGCCCTGGCTGCTGATCTGGCCGGCCAGCGCAGTGGTGATCGCGGTTCTTTCCTTCAACTTCTTCGGCGATGGCCTGCGCGACGCGGCCGACCCCTATGAGACCTGACCATGGTTGACGTGATCGAATTTTCGCAATCCGCAGCGCAAGCAGAGGGTTCCGATCCGGTGCTCGCGGTCGAGGGATTGAGCCTGGATTTCCCCATGCGCACCCACATACTGCACGCGGTCCGCGACGTCTCGTTCGTGCTCGAGCGCGGCAAGACGCTCTGTCTCGTGGGTGAGAGCGGGTCGGGCAAGAGTGTGACGGCCCGGGCGCTCATGCGCATCGTAGACAAACCAGGGCGGATCGTCAGCGGAACGGTCACGCTTAACACCGACGGGACGCCCATCGACGTCACCGCGCTGCCCCAGGGCAGCAAGGAAATCCTCAGGCTGCGCGGCGGGAAGATCGGGCTGATCTTCCAGGAACCCATGAGCTCACTGTCCCCGGTTCATACGATCGGGTCGCAGATCATCGAGGTCCTGCAGCTCCATAGAGCAATGAGCAAGAAACAGGCCCGCGCCGAAACGATAGAACTCCTGCGACTGGTCGAAATCCCCAACCCCGAGGCGATGATCGACCGCTATACCTTCGAGTTCTCGGGCGGCATGCGCCAACGGGCCATGATTGCCATGGCGCTGGCATGTGATCCCGACATTCTGATCGCAGATGAGCCAACCACCGCGCTTGATGTGACGACCCAGGCCGAGATCCTCGATCTCATCAAGCGTCTTCAGACCTCGCGCGGCATGGCGATGCTGTTGATCACCCACGATCTCGGTGTAGTCGCGGAAGTGGCCGACGACGTCGCAGTGATGCGCTACGGGCGCATTGTCGAAGCGGGCAATGTGGATACGATATTCCACGCTCCCCAACACCCCTATACCAAGCGCCTGCTGGCCTCGACGGTCAAGCTTGAGCAAGGGCGCAAGCGCTCCCGGTCCGTTGCCGGCGACGACAATGTCCAGCCGATCCTCACTGTGCGCAACGTTTCCAAGACTTATGGCGGTGGCGGCGGCCTGTTCGGCAAAACACCGTTCGCGCTCAAGGCCGTTGACGATGTCAGTTTGGACCTGCACGCCGGGGAGAACCTCGGCATTGTGGGCGAAAGCGGGTCCGGCAAGACCACCCTTGGGCGGCTCATCCTCAGGATCACCGAACCCAGCAATGGTGAGATCACCTACCGGCCGCACCCCGGCGCCGAGATCGACGTGCGTGTGCTATCCAAGCAACAGCTGCGTGACTTTCACAGGCAGGTGCGTCTTGTCTTCCAGGACCCGTTCGCTTCACTGAACCCGCGCATGACCGTCAAGCAGGTCATCGGCGACCCGCTGGTTGTCGCGGGCGGAATGAGCGGCAAGGCGATAGAGGAGAAGGTTGCACACCTTCTCCAGCTTGTTGGCCTCGATCCGCTCGCTATGGAACGCTATCCGCACGCGTTTTCCGGTGGCCAGCGCCAAAGGATCGGCATCGCCCGTGCCCTGGCGCTTGATCCCAGGATCATCGTTGCGGACGAGGCTACGTCGGCGCTTGACGGCTCGATCCGCTCCCAGATCCTCGATCTTCTGCTCGATATTCAGCAGCAGCTGGATCTGAGCTATATCTTCATCTCCCACGATATCTCGACCGTGCGCTATTTCTGCGATCGGGTCGCGGTGATGCACAAGGGCAAGGTCGTCGAGCTCGATACGGCCGAGAAGATCTGTACCGCACCGGAACAAGCCTACACCAAAAGCCTCATCTCTGCGGTGCCGAGCCCGGATCCGCGCAACAAGCGCATGCTCCACCGCAGCCGCTTCCAATCGTAAAGGAGGTCCCTCGTGCCCAAGTTCGCGGCAAACCTTTCGCTTCTATATCCCGAATTCGCGTTTCTCGACCGCTTCGGTGCGGCCGCAGCAGACGGTTTCAGAGCTGTCGAATACATGAACCCCTATGAGGTCTCCGCTGGCGATATCGCCACGCAACTGAAATCGCACGGGCTCACCCAGGCACTGTTCAACCTACCCTCCGGGGATTGGGCAGGAGGCGAGCGTGGTCTGGGATGCCTGCCCGACCGCGTCGAGGAATTCCGCGAAGGCGTCGACAAGGCGATTGCCTATGGCCGCGAACTCGGCTGCAGGAAGATCAATTGCCTCGCCGGTCTTGCGCCGGCTGGCGCCGATCCCGCCGAACTCGAGGCGACCCTTGTCGAGAACCTGCGGTACGCGGCACCCCGCATGGCCGAGGCAGGGATCATGTTGCTGCTCGAGCCGGTCAACACATCGGATGTGCCGGGTTTCTTCGTCTCGAGGACCGATCATGCTCTGCGCATTCTCGACGCCGTCGGCTCGGATAATGCCTTCCTGCAGTACGATTTCTATCACGCCCAGATCATGCAGGGCGACCTGGTGGCAAACTTCGAGCGCCATAAGGACAGGATCGGCCATGTTCAGATCGCCGATAATCCGGGACGGCACGAACCCGGAACCGGCGAGATCAATTACGAGTTCGTTTTCTCCGAACTCGATCGGCTCGGCTATGACGGGTTCATTGGCTGCGAATACAAGCCTCGCGGCGGGACCAGTGACGGTCTGGGCTGGATGCAATCTCTCATCTAAGGAGTGATGTAACGATGAAGATCGGATTTATTGGACTGGGCGTCATGGGCCGCCCCATGACCGGACATTTGATCGATGCGGGACACGAGGTGTTTCTCCATCGGGTCAAGCCCAAAAGCCAGGATCTCGTCGAGAAGGGCGGAACTGCGCTCGATAGCTCGCGCGAGGTGGCTGAAGCCGCGGATATCATTATCCTCATGCTGCCCGACACGCCCGACGTCGAAGCGGTGCTCTTTGAAGACGGCGGTGTCGTGGAAGGGTTGAGCGCGGGCAAGATGGTGATCGATATGAGCTCGATCTCTCCCGTCGCGACCAAGACCTTTGCGGCACGGATCGAGGAGAAGGGGTGCGCCTATGTCGACGCGCCTGTCTCCGGCGGCGAGGTCGGAGCTCAGAACGCCGCACTTACAATCATGGTCGGCGCGAACGAGGAGGCTTTTGCCAGGGCCAAGCCATTGTTCGATATCATGGGCAAGACGATCACGCATGTCGGTTCGGTCAGCGATGGGCAAACCGCCAAGGTGGCCAACCAGATCATTGTCGGGCTCACCATCGAGGCCGTGGCTGAGGGCCTTCTGTTCGCCCAAAAAGCCGGCGCCGATCCCGCCAAGGTGCGTGAGGCGTTGATGGGCGGATTTGCGGATTCGACCATCATGAAGCTCCACGGGGAGCGCATGATCGAACGCAGCTTCGATCCGGGCTTCCGGATCAAGCTGCACCGCAAGGATATGGCACTCGCCGTCAATGCGGCGCGCGAGATCGGCATGGCCCTTCCCAATGCCGCAGCTGTCGAGCAGATGATGAATGCGGCAATCGCTCGCGGGGACGGCGAGCGTGATCACTCCGCTCTCTACCTGACCCTCGAAGCTCTCGCGGGCGAGAGCTAGCCCTCCTTCGCCCCTCAGGGCCTGACGTTTCCCGGGGATTTTCGCGGGGAACAGGCCCCTTTGTGTCCGGTGATGCGCCGGAATGGAGATCAGCAATGACGAAAATCGATATGCAGGTGCCGTTCGGCGCAGTCTATTTCCGAAAATCCAACCCGCCCGAGGCGGACTGGGAACGCGACTATGCGGTCGCTTCGGAAGATGGACTGAATGTCTTCAGACACTGGTTCATGTGGAGTGCAATCGAACGGCGGCCGGGCGTCTATGATTGGGAGGAATATGACCGTCAGCTCGACCTGGCGGCAGCCAACGGCATCAAGACAATCATCGCTGAGCTCACCCACACGGTCCCGGATTGGGCCTACCGGAAATATGCCCATGCCCGGCAGATGAAGGCCGATGGCACCCCGTTGCCCTCGATCATGGGCGTTTCCGCTGCGACAGGCGGCTTCGCGCCCAATGGTGGCGGCGCGGGATCGCTGACCCTTAATTGTCCGGAAGTCAGGGCGGCGGCCGGTGAATTCCTGAAAACCCTGGCAGAACGCTACAAGGGCCACCCGGGCCTTCTCGGCTATGATGTCTGGAACGAATGCAACTACTCGCCGCTCGTCGACTACAATCCCCATACCAAGCAGGCATTTCGCGAATGGTTGCGCGACAAGTACGGTGATCTCGATGCCCTTGCCGAAGCCTGGTACCGCTATTCATATGCCGAATGGGAGGACATCGAGCCTCCGGTCCAGACGGGGCCGTATCCCGAATGCCTCGACTGGCTCGCCTTCAAGCGCGAGAACTATTACGGACAGATGCAGTGGCGCATCGACACGATCCGCGCCCTCGATCCGGACTGCCTCATCGCCGCTCATGGGGTCGCGGGAGCGATTCCGGACATGGCTGCGCGTGGATGCGACGACTGGCTGGCAGCCTCCAAGGTCGAGGTCTATGGCTATACCTGGATTCAGGCGAGAAAGGGCAATCAGGCCTGGCGGAGTTTCTACGCCGCCGACCTCAACCGAGCTGCCGCGCGCGGCAAGCCGTTCTGGCACGCCGAACGTCAGGGTGGGCCGCTCTGGATGCAGCCCCAGGTTGTCGGGCGCGACAAGGAGGACGGCCGCGTCGCCGAGCCCGAGGATATCCGCTTGTGGACGCTGACCTCTTTTGCGGGGGGCGCGCGTGGTGTGCTCAACCTGCGGTATCGGCCCTTGCTCGATGGCCCCCTGTTCGGCGCCTTTGGGTCCTACGGGATGGACGGTGCCCGGACCCCGCGCTCGGATGCCGCGAGTGCGATCGCCAAATGGGCGAACCATCCCGATCAGGCTGACCTCATGACGGCGCAGCCTGTCAAAGGCGATATTGGCATTCTCGTTGCGCCGGAAACCCAGCAATGGGACTACCTCTTGAGCCATGAGGGCGGCTACGACACCTATGCGGCAGCGATGTGGGGCGCCTATCGCGGCTTTTTCGACAACAACATTCAGGCCGACTGGGTGCACATCGATGATATCGCCGAACATGAGATACTGTACTTCCCGTACCCGATCATGCTCACGGCTGAACACGCCAGCAGGCTTGCCGCGTGGGTCGAGCAGGGCGGGTGCCTGATCAGCGAGGCGTGTCCCGCCTATTTCGGGGATCGCGGCCGTGTCGGCACCATCCAGCCAAATCTCGGGCTCGATGTCGTATTCGGGGCACGCGAGGATACCGTCGAGTTCATGCCGGACATCGGTGACCGCATTCGGTTCGACTTCGACGGTCTTGATCTTGGAGGCGGCGGGTTCCTGCAGTCCTATCAGGCCTCTGCCGGACTTGAGCGCGGCCATTTCCCGGATGGGCGCCCGGCCGTGGTGGAAAACCGGTACGGGGAGGGCAGGACGCTGCTCATCGGGACGCACCCCTCGGTTGCCTATCACAGACAGCAGACTGGTGATGCCAGATCGTTCTTTGAGCGCGTTTTTGACTGGAGCGAGCGAGAACCAAAGATACGTAACTCAAATCGCAACGTGCAGGCGCGCCTGCATCGACACCAGGGACGATCTTTCCTTTGGCTCGTCAACAGCTCACGAGAACACCAGACGGGACAGGTACGACTTGATGGTCACAAGCCCGAGCCCGCCAAGATCCATTGGGGGGAGGAGAGCGGATTGGCCTCGGGCCAATTCAGGATACCGCCCCGAGATGCGCTCGTTGTCGAAGTCGACAGTGGCTCATAGATCGACAATACTCCCCAGCAGAAGGTGGGGACGCGCTTGATGTTGTAGGCGCGCGCATGATCGAGGTCAGTCGCAGATGTCGGATGGAGCCGCAATGGTGAATGTGCCGCTGCTCGGGCTCCGCCGGTGACACTGCCAGGCGTCGTGTTCACGGAAGCGCCGCATCCGCGAACGGATTGACCACGGTCACGCCGCCCCACGTAAAGCCGTCCTGAAGGACTTCCGATATAAGCTGTCGGCAGCCACCAGCATGACCTCGTCGGATGTCTGAACGACAAGGAAGGCGTCGCTCCAGCCAAGTAGGGCGTTGCGCTTCGCCGCGCGCCCTGCCAGCCTTGCGAACAAGAACGTTGAACAACTCTCCAAAAACCTGAACCGGAACAATCGCGATCTCGGCCGGCAGGTGGCGCACAAGCTTGAGAGCGACGCCGCGATTCTCGGTACCGTTCACACCCTCAGCATAGGCGAGAACGCTGGTGTCGAGCGCTATTTTTACCATTCGTCCTCGTAAAACTTCTCGCGTGTCCAACGCCCGGCATTCACGACGGGTTGCCTATCAAGCCGTGCCAGCAGTGCTGTGCGCGCGCCTCTTGTTATGCTCTCATGCCCACCCACAGGAACGATGCGCGCCACGGGTCGGCCGTGGCTGGTGACCACATAACTATGGCCTTCGCGGACGCCGCGTAGGATGAGGGAAAACTTGCGGTTGGCGTCCGCCGCCGACACAACTTCATCCATCGTTTTGTCTCTCCTTCACAGATGAAAGCGCCATTGCGACCTGGATTAACGCCGCAGACATTGCTCGTCATCGATCTGCCCCGGCTCAAGGACGGGATGGCCGCGGCGCTGGTGCTGGCTCCCCGGCAACGTCATGTTTCGTTGGTCGTCAACTCGTCCACGAATTGTCGTCCCCTCCAGTGCTCCGTCGATGACGGCTTGTCTAGCTGGAGGTTTCCGACAGCGTCTCCGCGTCCCACTGCGGATTCAGCGGCGCGCGGTTCTCGTTGGTAGCTCGGGACACGGTGCGGAGAGCTTCGCAATCGCTGCTCCTCTGGCTCACCTTGATTGACGCTGAACACGCGCCATAGCGCGGTATCAATCGCTCTCTTCTTGCGCGGGTCGGTAGCTCATCAGAATTGCTCCCATAGCGATAAGACAGATTCCGAGCCATTCCTGAGCTGTTGGGACGTCAGCGAAGAAGACAATCCCCCACAAAGCGGCGAACCCTATGTAAGCGGTGTCGAAGACACCAACGACCGGCGTAGGAGCAATGCGGTAGGCCAGAGCGACGGCCATGGAGATAATCGCCAGGAGACAGCCCAGCAAGAGGACGAGAACCCAGTCCCATAGTCGTAGTTCCGGCCATACTTCGAAGACGAAGCTAGCCTCTTCAGACGGCCCGACGATCGTCAGGGCCAGGAGGCCGAAGCCGGCTACGACACAAAGGCAGATGTTGAGGTTGAGCGCCATCGCGCCGGAAGTCTCCCCCTGACAACGGCTCCAGGTAATGATCCCGGCGAGCGCGTAGAAGCCTGCCGCCGCGAGTGGCAAGAAGAGAGCGGGTGAAAGGCTCCCGAACTGCAGACTCATCGCCAGGATCACTCCGGCCAGGGAGAGGCCGACGGCGATCCAGCCGCGCCCACCGATCCTCGTTCCTAAAATGACGCGCGCCATCAGTGCCATCCAAACCGGCGAGGTATAATAGCACGCAGCCGCAATGGCGAAAGACATGGACGGCAGGGCGGCAAAGTAGCTGAGCCACATGGCCGCCAAGCACAAACTGCGCGCCCAGGCCCAGCCGGATCTCATCGTTCGAAGCCAGGACGCCCCCGCGATGATCAGAAGACCGCCCGCCAACAGGGGGGTTGCCACGAGCGAACGCAAAAGGACGATCTGGGCAAGCCCGAAACGGCCCCCCGAGAGCTTCACCAGCGAGTCCGAGAAGGACAGTAGAAGGACCGCTATGACAATTGCAGCGATGCCGCGAGTATGCGCGTCGAACCCGGCCAACCTCTCCTTGATCCATGCCATAGGCGATGGAAAACAGACACGATCTGCGCGATAAAATGAGAAATCGTCGCCAATGCATGATGGTATGGAATGGGCAAGCGCGATCTTCCGCCTTTGTCTCGGCTCGCTTCTTTCGAGGCGGCGGCGCGGCACGAGAGTTTCACCGTGGCGGCCGGCGAACTGGGCCTGACCCAAACCGCCGTGAGCAAGCAGATCGCCGCGCTTGAAGCCGAACTGGGCGTGACGCTTTTCGAACGTCGGAATAGGGCAGTCTTTCTGACAAAGGAGGGACGGGAATTTGGACGTGTAGTCGGTGCGGCTCTCGCGGACATTTCGGCGGAGACAACGCGACTGCGCGGAGGACGCCAGCCAGGCGGGCTAGTTCTGCATTGTCAGCTTTGTGAGGCATTCTATTGGCTAATGCCGCGCCTCTCGCGCTTCCACGAACGTCATCCTGGTCTGGAGGTGCGGGTGGTCAGTTCTCTGGCACCCCTGACGATGAGTGCCGAACCGTTCGACGTCGCGATTCAAACCAGCGGACGTCCCTCGGGATCCGCCCGCCTTGCCTTCACGGCATCGGACGAGGTTTTCCCTGTGGCCTCACCGGGGCTCGTATCCAAGGATGAATTGCCACTCGCGTGTGCCGACTTGGCGCGTCATCCGCTCCTTTCGCACCGGGTCCTTCCCCAGGACTGGATGGACTGGGCGGATTGGTTCGCCGCTGTCGGACACTCCGCTCCAAGACGGGCCCGAACGATTAATTTCGATAGCTTCCCCCTAGTTCTGCAGGCCGCCATAGCCGGGCAGGGAATTGCGCTCGGCTGGCGAAGGACGGTGAGCGGGCTGATCGCTGATGGAAAACTTGTCCCGGTCTGCGCCGAGACCGTCAACCGTCCGACGGAGATTTCCGTCTTCCGCGGCACCCGACGCGGTGGCCACAGAGAGAGCGATGCGCTCCTCGCCTGGCTCAGCGAAGAGTTCGAGGTTCTCTAGTGCCCACGTCAGGCTCGTTCCACGTCTCGATCGTTCTCCAGCAAAGAATGAGTGAATAAGCCGTAGATGTACTGTCGCCCCTGACGGCCAGGGCCCATCGAGAGTGACGTCGGTCATATTCTCGTTCAAGAGCCTTGCTTTATTGGCGGTGGAACTAAGGGAGGTTTACTTCATGAAAGTCGTTGCCAACATTGATTTCGATGGCGATTGCCGTGAGGCGTTTACTGCCTATGCCAGCATTCTGGGCGGAAATATCCGCGCCATGATGAGTCATCGTGACATGCCCGAGGCGTCGGAAGGCGTTCCCGAAGACCATCTTGACCGCATCCTCCACGCCTGGATCGATATAGGTGACCAGGCGCTGATGGGGCAGGACATGCAGGACTTTTCGGGTCGCAAGGGCTACAGCGTTACCGTTTCCGCCGACTCCGTGGAGCAGGCCCGCTGGATCTTCGAGGCGCTGTCCGAAGGAGGTTCCGTGCTCATGGAATTCGAACCCCAGCCATGGTCGCAAGGATTCGGCATGACTACGGACCGCTTCGGGGTCACATGGGTCATTGACTCGCCAGCTCAGGAGTGACGTCGCCGGCTGAAATCGTCGTGGTGAAAACGCGGCGTCGATGAACACCGGCGCCATGGTTCCGTGCCCCTTGAGTGTCCCGACCAAATTGTGACGGTGCATAGCCGCCTAGTCTGGTCCTTGATTGAGATACCTGCACCATGCAAGGCTCGCCATCGCTCCAGCGACGACCGAACAATCGGCGTTGGCTGCGTGCCCCTTGGAGGAGGAGGAGATTTCATGAAACGAACGACATTCATACTGACCGCCCTGGCTGTCACCACTGCCCTTACGAGTGCTGCCGCAGCTCAGTCCTATCCCGAGCGCCCGATCGAGTTCATTGTGCCCTGGGGAGCCGGAGGCGGAACCGATGCCGTCGCGCGTGTCATCGCCTCGGAAATGGAGAAGTCGCTCGACGTCAACATCAACGTCGTCAATCGCACCGGTGGATCCGGGGTTGTCGGACACAGTGCCATCGCGGAGGCGGAGCCGGACGGATACACCATCGGTCTCGCGACGGTCGAAATCGCCATGATGCACCATCAGGGCCTTACCGACCTGACCCATGAAGACCTCACGCCAATTGCCCTCGTCAACGCCGACGGTGGCGGACTCATGGTTGCGGCCGACTCCGAATACGAGACCGCAGACCAGCTTCTTGACGCCATAAAGGAGAGCGAACCGGGGACCTTTGCCGCGAGCGGTACCGGGCAGGGCGGTATTTGGCATCTCGGCCTGGCAGGTTGGCTGCTCTCCGAGGGACTGGAAGCTGATCGTGTGCAGTGGGTGCCATCCGATGGCGCGGCCTCCGGCTTGTCCGAACTCGTTGCCGGAGGCGTCGATATCGTGCCGTCGTCGACCGCCGAGGGTCGGTCGATGATCGAGAGCGGCCGTGTGCGGGCGCTGGCCCACATGGATAGCGAGCCGTTCGG
>CAZNHG010000104.1:0-4465 GCA_964572555.1 uncultured Devosiaceae bacterium
GCGGTTTTGAGGGACAAGTCGCGGTCCACGACCTCCGAGGAAAACGACTCGAAGGTGATCACATCGTCATAACCGACCTCGACCAGCGCATCGAAGATCGCGGGGAAATCAACCGTGCCGGTGCCGAGGTATCCACGATGGCTCTCGCCGAGATGAACATAGCCGATTTTGTCTGCGGCGTTCCGGATGGCCAGTGCCACATCGGCCTCCTCGATATTCATGTGGAAGGTATCGAGGTGCAGAAATACGTTTGATGCGCCAGTATCGGCGACATAGGCAAGCCCTTGCGCAGCGGTATTCAGCAGATTGCTCTCGAAGCGGTTAACGATTTCGAGGTTGAGCGTGACGCCGGCATCCTTGGCTCTCATTGCAACGTCGGCCAGGTTCGCAACACTGCGGTCCCAGGCTTCCCTGGTTGGAGAAGTCTCAACCTTTCCGTGCGCGCTTGAGAGGATACCGCCCAGCTTCTGTCCTCCGAGATCGCGTGTCAGGGCGACAGCATGATCGAGGATCGCCACGCCGTTACGCGCCACGTCTTGGTCGGGGGAAGAAATGTCGCCGTCTGCGGGTAGCCCCATGGAGACGGCCACTGACAGTTCGAACGCCTCGAGCCGCTTGGCCAGCCACCCAATGTCCACGGCTTCGGGGTCAAGATAGGAAAGCTCCACGAGATCGTAGCCCGCTTGCTTGCTCGAGGCGAGCGTTCTCTCAAGCTCATCCTGGGACGAACCGGCGCTCCAGACGAACGAGTGGATGCCGAGTTTGGACATGGTAACCCCTGTGGATGTGGTGTGTTTTGACAATGCGGGCGCAGCCGGCCGAAGCCGGCTGCGCATGTTCTGTATAGCTGAGCTGGCAGGCGCCTTAGCGCTCCGCCGTCCAACCGGTGTATTCGCTGACGTTCTCGGTCGTAATCAGCTTGGGATCGAGCAGGACCGTGTCCTGTTCAGGCGGGTTACCCTGAAGGACGTCATAGCCCATTTCGAGCGCCTGACCGGCCATCACATAAGGGTCCTGAGAGGCGGAGGCCTTGATCAGGGAGCCGCCGCTCGCGAGCGCCTCCTCGATTGCCGGCGCGCCGTCGACCGCGGTGATGAAGAAGTCGGTACGATTGAGCTGCCGCGCCGCCAGCTCCGCGCCGATGGCGGTGGGATCGTTGATCGCGAACACCGCGTCGATGTCATCAAACCGGGTCAGCAGACCCTGCATGACGTCGAGACCGCCGTCACGCGAGGCCTGGCCGTTCTGATCGTCCGACACGATGTTGATCCCCTCGTGCTCCGAGAACACACTCTTGCAGCCCTTGACCCGGTCGATGATCGAGGAGGACTGGGGGCCATTGATGATGATGACATTGCCCTCGCCTTCGAGCCTGTCAACGATGCGTTGGCAGGCCTTTTCACCGGCCATGACGTTGTTTGTCATCACGGTCACGTCGGCCCCCGGAGCGGACACGTCGAACGCGGAGACCACGATGCCGGCTTCCTTCGCCTTCTTGACGGCCGGCTCGATGGCGCTGGCGTCCACCGCGTTGAGCATGATGATGTCGACGCCGGCGGCGATGAAGCTGTCGATCTGCGAGACCTGCTTGTTCAGGTCGTAGTCGGCCGACACCGCCGTGACATCCACGTCCGGGTTGATCTCCTTGGCCCGATCCTCGATACCGTTGATCGTTGCCACGAAGAACGGGTTGCCCAGCAGGCCGACGGAAATGCCGACGCTGTTGAGTTCCGTACTGTCATCCTGGGCGAGCGCGGGGCATGCGACAGCCGCCGAAAGTGCGACGCCGCACAGGATTTTCTTGGTAAAACGCATTAGTCTCCTCCTTGATGGAATCCGGCGCGTAGTGAGCCGTTCGATGTGCCGGTTGATGCCGGCGCTTAAAGCCACCTCACGTCCGTGATCCGCTCTTGATCCGATACCGGTCGAGAGCGACGGCCGCGATGATGACCAATCCCTTGATGATGTATTGCCAGATGTCCGAGACACCCACGAGAATGAGCCCGTTGGAGAGCACCGCGATGATGAGTGCGCCCACAAGGGTGCCCCAGATCGAGCCCATGCCGCCCACGAAACTGGTGCCGCCCAGGATAACGGCCGCGATGGCATCAAGCTCGTAGGCCTGGCCGAGCTGGATGCCGTTGGCGGCGTAGAGGCGTGCAGCGGACATAACTCCGCCGAGCCCCGACAGCAGCCCGGAAACGCCATAGACGAACAACAGGACCAGGGACACCTTGATGCCGGTTAGCCGTGCCGCCTCGATATTGCCCCCTACCGCATAGATCCACGTTCCAAGGACGGTGCGGCGCAGGATGAACCAGCCGACGACCACGACACCGAGTGCGATGATTGCCAGCCAGGGCACGCCGAGAATGTAGCCGTTGCCGATGAACTCGAACGGCAGATCCGGGTTGAAGACCGTCTGGTCATTGCCGAAGAGCCGGGCGAGACCGCGCACGGCTGTCAGTGAGCCCAGTGTCACGATGAAGGGAGGCAATTTCAGCACAGAGATCAGCGCACCGTTGGCGAGACCGCAGGCAAGACCAATCGCCAGGCCGGCGGGGATACCAAGCATCCCCCACTCGGGTACCTTGGAGACGATCACGGCTATCATGGCCGATGCAGCCAGGATCGAACCGACCGAAAGGTCGATGCCGCCAGTCAGGATCACGAAGGTCATTCCCGCCGCAAGCACGATGTTGATCGATGCCTGCTGCATGACGATCGAGAGGTTGTTGACCGTCAGAAAACGGCCGCTCAGCAGCTCAAATCCGATTGCCAGAAGGATCAGTACGGGAAGCATGCCCAACGCGGTGATCATGGCGCGCAATCTGAGTTGGCGATCGCGATCGGCAGGCGCGGTAGTGTCCGTCATTGTTCTTGCGTTCCTTCGTTCTCTCAGGCTCCGGGTGCCTGGGCGTGATGCGGAGCTGCTCCGGTCGAGAGCGTCATGATTTCTTCCTGGTTGATCGGGGTATCGGGCGTCGCGGCAACCTCCCCGGCGATGCGCCCCTCGCGCATCACCAGGACCCGATCGGCCACGCCGATGATTTCGGGCAATTCGCTGGAGATCATGATGATGCCAATGCCGCTTTGGGCCAGCTCGTCGATCAGTCGATAGATTTCCGACTTCGCCCCGACGTCCACGCCACGGGTCGGTTCATCGAGAATGATGACCTTGGGCGCGGTCTCGAGGAGCCTGGCCAGGAGTACCTTCTGCTGATTGCCGCCGGACAGGGACCCGACATTGATCGACGTGGACTGTGTGCGAATGGAAAGGTTTTCGACAGCCCTGTCCGCCCTTTGCCGTGCTGCATTGAAGTCGAGTAGCGAGGCCATTGCTGCGTCGCGCTCGATCACCCCGACATTGACGTTCTCGGAGACGGACATATCGAGGAAGAGCCCCAGGGCTTTGCGATCCTCGGTGAGGTAAGCGATGCCATTGTCGAGAGCCTCGCGCGGCGCGGCGTTGGAGACTTTCTCACCGTTGAGGGTGATCGTGCCGGATTGGCGCGGATCGGCTCCATAGATCAACCGGGCCAGTTCGGTCCGACCCGAGCCCACCAGACCGGAAACGCCCAGGACTTCCCCGCGATGAAGGTCGAATGAGCACTCGTGAACATCAACACCGTCGCCGACGTCTTGAACCGAAAGGATGATCTCGCGATCACCGCTCGTCGGCTTGTGCTCCTTGCGGTAGAAAGATGTAAGGTCGCGTCCAACCATCATCGACACCAGCTTGGACGCGGACAGCTCCTGACGTTCGAGTGTCCCCACATAGCCGCCGTCTCGCAACACGCTGCACCGGTCAGCCAGTGCGTAAACCTCTTCCATGCGGTGGCTGATGTAGACAATGGCGATGCCTTCGTTCTTGAGGTTGGCGATGACCTCAAAGAGCTTGTCGGTTTCGCGGGTTGTGAGGGATGTCGTCGGCTCATCCATCACGATCAGGCGGGCATTGGCTGCCAGAGCCCGCGCGATTTCGACCAATTGCCTTTCACCGAGCGAAAGCGCCCCGACGCGCGTGCGCGCGGCAAAGGTGACGCCCAGACGCTCGAGAACCGGTCTTGCCAGGCGCACCATCTCGCGGCGATCCACGATCCCGAGCCGTGACGGTTCCTCGCCGAGAAACATGTTCTGGGCGACCGACAGGTTCGGGGCAAGCGAAAGCTCCTGATAGATCACGGCGATGCCGTTCTCGCGCGCAGCTTTGGGATCGCCGGTCGTGACTGGCTGGCTATCAATCAGGACGTCTCCGCCCTTATCGGCAAGGTAGGCGCCCGAGAGCACCTTCATCAGGGTCGACTTACCGGCGCCATTCTCGCCCATGAGCGCGTGTACTTCTCCGGCATGGACCTTGAGCGAGACATTCTGCAGCGCCTTGATGGCCCCGAACGTTTTGCTGATGTTGCGCATCTCGAGGAGCGGCGCGGTGTCCGGCTGGGATGCAGAAGCGGCACCGGGG
>CAZNHG010000104.1:4475-10202 GCA_964572555.1 uncultured Devosiaceae bacterium
GGGGGTCATGGCAGTACCTTTGATTGATCGAAGACCTGGCGGGCGGTTTCGCGGCGTTCATCGACCATCGTGCGCCAGGCGTCACGATAGGCACCAAGCCCGCGCAGGCTGGAAGGCGTGGCCTTGCTGCAAGAGACGGGATTTGGGGCATGTCCCAATGCCTCGAGCGCCAGGATGGCGGCACCGGTGGCCGAGCCCTCAAGACTGTCAGAGCTCAGAACTGGCTGGTCGGCCCGCAATTGCCCGAGAACGGGCGCGAACAGGGCCGCGTTGAGCAGACCGCCGTCGATGATGACAGTGTTGCGCGCCTCGATCAGATCGAGGCTGAGATCTGTCATCATCGCAGCGTAGAGTAACGCGAGAGCGGTCAGTTCGCTCCGCTCGACGCTGCCACCGACAATGGCGCCTTCGGTTCCCGGAGCCGGTCCCCCCGGAGCAAACGAAGGCAAGACGAAGATCTCGCGGTCGATCAGCGATTGCAGGACATCCTCGGTCGCCGGGACATCTTCACCGTCGCGAATGACGTCGACCTCGCGCCCGCCCATGAAGCGAATGGTGGGGACCGGCGTCCCGTCCACGCGCACATTTGCCAGCATGTCCCGTTCGGCATCGAGAGCGCCCAGCGGGCAATCCGCGTTGAAGATGACGACCCAGGTTCCTGTCGAGACGAGGGTGAAGGACTGGTAACCGGCCGCACGGTAGCAATGCAGGGCCGCATTTGAATCATGGACACCATTGTGGACTGAAAGGCTGTGCTCCCCGCCCGAGGGCAAGCTGATCGGGTAGTCACCCAGGATCTCTCCGGCAGGTGCGAGCGGTGGCATTTTTTCCCGCCAGCCTTGGCGGTCGACGAGTGACGAAAAGTCACCGGCAAGCGGCGCCCAAAGGTGAGAGTGGCACCCTAAATAGGAGACTTCCGAGACCGCTTGGCCTGAGAACCGCCAGCTCCAGTACTGAGGATATCCCACAATGGCATTCGACTTCTCAAACGCCTGCGGGGCGATATGTGCGAGCCACAGCATATGCCGGCCGAAGTTGAAGCCGAGCGGCAGGCGCGGCGAGAATGTCTCGCTGAATGGGGGGATCTGATTGTCGATCACAGCGCGGGCCTCGAGAGGTGGCTCCTGCTCGTAATCGAGGATCGGATGCGTGAGGCTGTTCTCGCCCACAAGAGCGAAGGTGCAGCCATGGCCGGAGTGGATCAGGCCCTGAAGAGGGTATCTGTCAGCCATGTCGGCAAGCGCACGTGTCATCCACTGATGCAGGTGTGCCTCGTCGAGCACCCGAAGTCCGTTGTGCTCGGTCCAGCGTGCACTCGTACGCACTTCATCGACGATTTCGCCAGCAGGCGAGAAGATGAACAGCTTGGAATTCGTCTTGCCCAAGTCACATACGGCCAGGTGCCCGGTCATTGGTTGTCCCCGCTGGTCGTGGCGACGAGCAGGTTTATGCCGGCCTCCTCGATCATGCGGGCGTCAGCATCCGCAATGCCATCGTCGGTCACCAATGTGCCGATGCGGGAAAGCGGCAGAACCGCATTGCGGGGACGAAGCGAGAATTTACGGCTGTCCGCCAGAACGACGATCTCGTCGGCGCATGTGCTCAACTCGCTGATGATTTTCACTAAGAGCGGATGAGACTCCAAAACACCATCTGCGCTGATGCCCTGGGTACCGAGAAAGAACTTCGAGGCGAAGAAGTTGGGCGGCCCTGCGTTGACGTCGTGAATGATGCCGGGCTCGCGGTGCAGATCCCCACCCGCGATCACGAGCTGACCTGACCCGTGATCGCCGAGATAGGCGGCCAGGGGCATGGAATTTGTGTAGATGCGCAGATTGCGCCGGGCGAGTTTCTCACCGAGGTAAAAGCAGGTGGAGCCAGCGTGCACGATGACAGAATCGCCGTCGCGCACCAGCGTCTCTGCTGTTGTGGCGATCGCCTTCTTGGCCTCTACCGCGAGATCGCGGTTCTCGTCATAGGGTCGTGCCGACGCCCGGTTCGCTTCGGCGTAGCCATCACTGGCGGAAATCCCGCCGTAAACCTTGCGCGCAACGCCAGCGTCATCGAGTTTGTCGATGTCGCGCCTGACCGTTGCCGCCGACACGCCAAGGACTTCCTGCAGGTCGCGCACCGAGGCAAACGGCCGTTCCTTGAGCAATTCCGTGATGGCTTTGTGACGATCGAAGTCGCTCACAACCCCACTCCTCCATTGGCGTTTCAGCGAACAATTTGAGCGACTATAATCACATATCGAGCATACTGCAAGCGACTTTCATCACAGTTGACCGATATCAATCATGCTGCTACCTAGATTCACAGTATCTGACGACATTCAATCATGCTGTGCATGACTTTGATCGCTAAATGGAGGGCGGCTTGGCGCAGGCGGCGGACGACGAACTGGCAGAACTCAGAGACCTGTCCGCCCGGCTGGGCCGGGACATCGCTCGCACCCAGGGTGCTGGTGGCAACACCTCAATCAAGCGCGACGGAGTGATGTGGGTGAAGGCTTCCGGAACCTGGCTCAGCCAGGCTCAGGAGCGGGAGATCTTTGTGCCGGTATCGGTCGAACCCCTGGCGGCATCACTTCTTGCCGGCGAGCAAAGGGCCGACAAGGCGACCGATTTCGTGGTCGATGATCTCAATGTCTCGGCACTGCGGCCCTCGATCGAGACCAGTGTCCACGCGGTGATCCCGCAAAGGGTCGTGGCGCATTTCCATTGCGTGAACTCCATCGCACACAGTGTCATCGAGAACGCGAAAGATATCCTCGCTGACCGGCTTGCGGGCCTGCCGAATGTGACGTGGACGTTGATCCCCTATCGTCGCCCGGGCATGCCGCTGGCGAAAGAAATTGCGAAAGTCGCGGCAGAGCGGTTCGACGTGCTGATCCTGCAAAATCACGGCATAGTCGTTTGCGGCGACAGCGTTGCGGCGGTGGATCAGTTGATCGAAGACGTCACCGCTGCTCTAGCCATCGCGCCCCGCTCGGGAGATACACCCGACATGGCAGCGCTTGAGGCGTTCGCCCAGGCGACGCCCTATCAGGTACCGACTGCGCCCGAGATCCACGCAATTGCACTCGATCACGAAACGATGCGCATTGCCGAGGGTGGCCCACTCTACCCCGATCACGTGATCTTTTTGGGGGAAACACTTGGCCACCTGTCCGAGAGCGCGTCTCGCTCCGACCTCCTCGCCATTGCTGAGGACATTCAGACCGCACCCAAACTCATCGTTGTGCCCGGCAAGGGTGTGCTGTTGTCGCGGGACCTCTCGGAGGGCGGCATTGCCATGGCGCAATGCCTTGGCGAGGTGACGACCCGCATCGATGCGAGTGCGCGAACGACCTACCTTAACGACGATGATATCTATGCCCTCACCCACTGGGAAGCGGAGCAATATCGTCAAAAACTCGACCGACAGGCAGGCGCTTGAGATGGCGCATCAGGCAGATGCGCCCGTTGCACTGGGCATCGATATCGGCTCGTCGGGGGTCAGGATTATAGCTGTCGACATGGCCGCAACGCCGGCCGGCATGGCCACCTGGCGGTTTGAACGCGCGAACGACATGGCTGACCCGAAGGCCTGGTGGCGCGGGGTCGAAGCCTGCATGGATCAGCTGCGCGATACCGTTGCGTTCGATGACATCGCGGCGATTTCGGTTGACGGCACGTCGGGTTCGGTGCTTGCCGTCGACGGTGAGGGTATACCCCTTGGGCCGGCATTGATGTACAACCAGCCCGTGCCGGAACCGGCAATTGCCGAGCGTGTCGACGCGGCGGCCCCGAACGACAGTCCGGCACGCGGCGCCTATTCGGCCCTGGCGCGGGCGATCCATCTCGCCGCGGCCTTTCCGAAAAGTACTCTTTTGCATCAGGCCGACTGGATCGTGCAGCAACTCGGCGGTGATGCTGCGGTCAGTGACGAGAACAACACCCTTAAAACCGGCTATGATCTGCAGGCCGCGCAATGGCCCGACTGGCTCGAGGATGCCGGAATGGAGATCTCCCGCCTGCCCGCGGTCGTACCAGCGGGAACCGTGATCGGGACCCTTGGCGCTCGTGGCCGCGCGCTCGGCCTTCCGGCAGGCGCCCGTCTTGTGAGCGGGACGACGGACGGATGCGCATCTTTTCTCGCTACCGGCGCCGCGCAGCTGGGGGACGCCGTTACCGCGCTTGGCTCCACCCTCGTCCTCAAGCTGCTCAGCGACAGGGAGATCCGCGCACCGCAGCATGGTATCTATAGCCATCGACTGCTCGGGCTCTGGCTCGCCGGTGGTGCATCGAACACCGGCGGCGCGGTGCTTGCCCACCATTTCGACGCCGGGAGAATGCAGGAGCTTACCGCACGGCTTGATCCCGAGGTGGCGACGGGGCTCGACTACTATCCCCTGCTAACCCCGGGCGAACGCTTCCCAACCAATGATCCTGGCCTGACCCCGCGTCTTACGCCTCGCCCCGAGGACGATGCACAATTCTTTCAGGGCATGCTCGAAGCGATGGCGCGCATTGAGGCCGAAGGCTATCAGCGCCTTTCCGAACTCGGCGCGCCACCCCTCACATCGATCCGGACTGTCGGTGGCGGCGCAGGGAATGCTGCATGGACGCGCATTCGCCGGTCCCGGCTTGGAGCCCCACTGGTTGAGGCGGTGTCCGGCGATGCGGCAATGGGCAGTGCGCGACTGGCGCTCAGGGGAATAGCCCAATGAGTACTAATGGAAATTTCCGCGAAATCGCAATGCACTATGATGTTTTTTTCATCGATCAGTTTGGCGTTCTTCATGACGGTGTTGTGCCCTATCCTGGTGCCGTCGAGGCGCTCGGCCAACTGACGGAGGCGCGCAAGACGATCGTCATTCTCTCGAACTCTGGCAAGTCCGGAGAAACGAACGCGCGGCGCCTCGAGCGGATCGGTATTTCGAGATCGAGCTACACGCATTTCGTGACCTCGGGAGATGTCGCCACCCACGTGCTGTCAGCGGGCTGGGACCAGCTCGAGCTTCCCGAGGCGCCGCGCTGTCTCACGATCTCCAGCGACAAGGACGACCACCTCGCCAAATCGCTCGAATTTCCTGCAACCGATGATCCAGATAAGGCGGACCTGGTGATCATCGCCGGCAGTCAAGCGGACAGGATCGGCCTGGAGGGCTATCGGCACATGCTCGCGCCGGCGGCCCGCCGTGGCGTACCGGCGGTGTGCACCAACCCAGATATCGATATGATCACGCCGAAGGGTCTAGCTCCCGCTGCAGGTGCGATCGCCCGCCTCTATGAAGAGATGGGAGGTGCGGTCACCTCGATTGGCAAACCTCATGCACCAATCTATCGATATGCGCACGACCTATGTGGGCAGCCCATGAAGTCGCGGGTTCTCGCGGTTGGCGACAGCGTCGATCATGATGCCGTCGGAGCCAGGAATTTCGGGGTCTCCGTGGCAATCCTGCGCCAGGGCATCTCGGAAGGCCGTTCCGTATCAGAACTCGTGTCAGACGCTCAAAGCCACAATGTTGGCATCGATTTTGTGCTCGACTCTCTGGCCTGACCGCCGCGAAGCTGCCCTACCCGGGCGAGTGTCTCTGCTACCAGTGCACTATTGCGGCCGAATTACGGATTGGCGTGGGATCTCAGCGCCGATCGGCGCGCCAAACCCCTGGTAAGCTTAGAACAGAGGGGCACTCGGCGCCGCCTATTGACATCCAAGTGACAGAATCAGACCGGAGCGAGT
>CAZNHG010000105.1:0-344 GCA_964572555.1 uncultured Devosiaceae bacterium
GCGAGTATCATGCCGTAGCTGATCTCAATCCGGACGAAGAAAGAGTGTGATTAAAATCGCAATTGCCTTTTGCTGGCGCTCGTCCCCCGCTTTGGGGCTTTTGGAGTAGCTGAAGGGGGCGCTGCCGCCGCCCGCCCCTACGCTGCTCAATCCCCTTAACGATGTTTGGGAGGCCGAAGCCGTGCCTGACATTGGAGAGCGCAACGAGCTGTCGCAGAACTCACAGATAGGGAAGGAACAGGCGACAGACCTCGATGTTTCTATGGCAGCGTAACTCGTGACCTTCAAGAATCCAGTTCTGAGCGTGTTCGAGAGTGAGAATTTCAGTCGGAAAGCGAAAACTC
>CAZNHG010000105.1:354-10176 GCA_964572555.1 uncultured Devosiaceae bacterium
CCTGCCTGTATCGTTGATTGCGAGCCCGCTAACCAAAATTCCGAACAAATAACAATGAGTTATGTGATTTTGGACCGCCAGGCGGCCTCGTGTCAGGAGCGGGTCTGGAATCGTATCGGAATCACCCTCTAGTCGGAAAGCGAAAACTCGCCGAGCGACGAGGCGCGCTTGTAAAAGTCCTTGGGGCGCGAGATGTGTGTTTTAATCAGCTGGGCAAGCCGCTCGAGTTCACCGGCCTTCAGGGCCTCGATCATGGTGAAGTGCTCGGCGATCGCGACTTCCCTGAGATCCTCGTCAGGGAAGGCACGTGCCCGGATCGGGTGGGTGACAAAGGTATAGTGCACGATGGCATCGGCCAGTTGCTGATTGCCGGCCGAGCGGTAAAGCAGTTCGTGGAAGGCGTTGTTGAGCGCGAACACCTCGGAGAACTGCTGTTCGCGTGACGCGGTTTTGTGATTCTGAGCAATCTCGGTGAGTTCGGAAATAACGCCGTCGGGAACCGGCAATTCGTAGCGTCGTGCTGCGCGCATCTCGAGGCACTCGCGAATCTCGTAGAGTTCATCGATCTCCGCGATCGAATAGTCGCGGACATGAACACCCTTGTTGGGTTGTCGGGCAACGAGGCCAATCCGCTCGAGTTCGTCGAGAGCGCGCCGCACGGCATGGCGCGTCACGCCATGGCGGGCGATGATCTCATCCTCGATCAGGCGCTCCCGCGGACGGTAGGTCCCCAGGATGATGTCCATCTGCATCTGGTGGTAAAGCACTTCCCAGGCCTTGCCGGTCTTGTTCATGTCAGCTCCCACATACACCCCAAACGCTCCTACCTGCCTGATCTACTAGCGAGTTTGCCGGCCCAAGCGCAACGTGCATAGGAGCCGAACTCCGAATTGACATTATCGATAATTTTTGCGATGAAACAATCGATATTAAGGGAGAAGCATGTTTCGGATCGGATGTGGAGCGGGATTCTCGGGGGACAGGGTCGATGCGCCCCAGGCCGTTGCCGCCGCCATTGCGGAAGCGGGCGAGGGCGGTGCGCTGATCTTCGAGACGATGGGTGAGCGCACCCTGGCTCTCGGTCAGATTCGTCGGAGATCAAGCAAGGATGAAGGTTACGAACCTCTTCTCGACCAGTTCCTTCCTCCAGTTCTCAGGACGTGTGTCGATGCCGGCATTGCGATCGTCGGCAACTTTGGGTGCGCGCATCCGCATGCCGCGGCGAAGCGCATCGGCGAAATGGCGATCGAGCAAGGCCTTGGTGATATCCGCATTGCGGTCGTCGAGGGAGACGATCTTCTGGGGCGCGTTTCAGTAGACGACCTGGAGCGCTGGGAGGGAGATGGCCGGCTTCCGGAAATTGATGGCGATCTTATCGCTATCAATGTCTATCTCGGTGCCCGGTCCATCGCGGATGCGCTCAACGAAGGGGCGCAAGTGGTCGTCACCGGGCGCGTCGCCGATCCGGCACTGGCCCTTGGCCCGCTCGTGGCGCATTTCGGTTGGGATTGGTTCGATCTCGATCGTATTGCCAGCGGCACGCTGGTCGGACACCTCATCGAGTGCGGTTCGCAGGTCACCGGCGGGTTCTTTGCCGACCCAGGCACCCACGACGTCGAGGGTATGGCCACGATCGGCTTTCCCATTGCCGAGGTCGAGGCAGACGGGTCCTTCGTCGTCACCAAGCCGATCGGGACCGGTGGTGTGGTGGACCTGCGCACGGTCAAGGAGCAGCTCCTTTACGAGATTCACGATCCCGGCGCATACCTCACGCCCGACGTGACGCTCGACATCCTGGATGTCGAGGTCGAACAGGTCGGCCGGGACCGGGTGCGGGTAACCGGCGCGCGCGGGCATGCCGCTCCCGAGAAGCTCAAGGCAACGCTTTGCTATGCCGGCGACTGGCTGGGCGAAGCGGAGATTTCGTATGCCGGCCCAAATGCCGAGGGCAGGGCGCGCCTCGCCGCGCAGACCATCAGCGAGCGCCTCGGGGTGCGTGGGCTCGATGTGCACATGCGTGCGGACGTTATCGGTATCTCGAGTGCCTTCGACAGTGACTCGGGTACGCTCTGGCAATCCGCCCCAGCCGGCGCCATCGACGACGTTCGTGTGCGTCTGGCTTTTGGCGGCAAAGGCCAGGAGGTCGTCGACGCGGCCGTTCAGGAAGTGGGCGCTCTTTATTGTTGCGGTCCGGCCGGCGGTGGCGGGATCCGCTCTTCTGTGCGCCCGCGCATCAGAACACAATCCTACCTGGTACCGCGCACGCTTGCCCCGGCGCGGCATCGATTTGTCGGGGCAAGCCAGTGACCAGGGACGTCGACATCGTGCCGCTGCATGCCCTTGCTCATGGCCGGGCCGGAGACAAGGGAAACCGGCTCAATATCAGCGTCATTGCGCGGTCGGCCGACTATTGGCCGCTCATCCTGTCCGAGGTCAGCGAAGAGCGCGTGGCTGAGCTGTTCGCTCATCGCGGTGCCACGGGCGTACGCCGGTATGAGCTGCCGCGGCTGAATGCTTTGAATTTTGTCATCGAGGATGTGCTGGAAGGTGGCGTCAATTCCAGCCTTGCGCTCGACACCCACGGCAAGACCCTGTCGTACAGGCTCTTGAGCCTGCGCGTGCGGGTTCCGGCCGGTGTCGGGCAAGTCTGACGTCGGAGTTCCGAATACGGATTCACCAAAGGGAGGAAAACCTATGAACCTGTCACGCTTTATCAAACCCGCGCTGGGGCTGATGCTCGGCGTTTCACTTGCCGCGACGGCATCCGCGTTCGCCCACGCCCAGGAATTCGAGCGGGGCGGCACGCTCGACGTCGGCATATCCCAGATGCCGCCTGCGCCCGATCCGGTCGTGACCACATTCGGGACCAACTGGATGACAGCGGCCGTCGCCTGCGAGGGGCTGTTCGCAGTGGACAACAGCTGGACACCCCAGCCGATGCTGGCCGACAGCTACGCGTACAACGATGCGGGGACCGAGCTGACCGTGACCCTGCGCGAGGGCCTGAAGTTCCACTCGGGGGTTGAGGTGACATCCGCCGATGTCGTGGCCTCCCTCGAACGCTTCCGCCAGGCCGCCGGGATCGGCGCGTCGTTCAAGGGCGTGACCGAAGATATCGTTGCGGTGGACGAACGCACGGTCCGCTTCGACTTGGCCAGCCCCACGCCGATCGTGCCGGGACTGCTCGCCGGGGAGCAGGCCGTGATCATGTCCGAGGAGTCGCTTGAAGGTGCCTCGGCAACCCAGGCGACGCAGGGCCTCGATTGCACCGGGCCCTACGAACTCACGCGCTACCAGCCCGATCAAGGCGTTACGCTGACACGCTGGGAGGACTACCAAAGCCGCAGCGAGCCCAGTTCGGCGTTTGCCGGCGCCAAGCACGCCTATGCCGACGTGATCGAGCTCAGGCTCATGCCGGAAGCCTCCGTCCGCCGGGATTCGCTCATCACCGGCGAACTCGACGTCGCTCAGGAGTTGCCCACCGACTTCTACCAGGCGCTGGAGAGCGGTGGGCAGGCCGAGCCGGTCATCGTGCCCAACAACCAGTCCCTCACGGTGGTCTTCAATACCGAGCAGGGCGTTGCTGCGGACGTCAATCTGCGCCGGGCGATCTACCACGCGCTCGACAAGGACCCCGTCATGCTGGCGTCGGTTGGCAACCCGGACTTCTATACGCTCGACCCGAGCTGGATTCCGGACCCCAATTCGTTCTGGTACACGACCGCAGGGGTTCCCGAAAACTACAAGACACCGCAGCCGGACAAGGTCGAGGAGTACCTTGCCGCGTCCGACTACAACGGTGAACCCATCCGGTGGCTGGTGGCCAGCGAGCAGTACAACAAGCACTATCTCACCGCCGTCACCGCCGCCCAGCAGCTCGCCGAATACGGCATCAATGTCGAGATCCAGGAATCGCCGATGGCCAACTACATTCAGACGCGGGCCAATCCAGAACAGATGGATGCGTTCTCGAGCTTCCTGCCGACCTACGTCGATCCCACCTCGATCGCTTATCTCAACCCGTCCTATCCCGGGTTCTGGACCGATTCCGAGAAGATGGAGCTGATGGACGAATTGGCAACGACCATCGATCCGGACAAGCGCAAGCAGATCTTCGAGAAGGTTCACGCCCTGGCCTACGACCAGTTCCCTTTCATCAAGTACGGCACCGAGGCCAACATGTATGGCATAGCAAAGGGTGTGGGGAATGCTCCGCGTTCGCCGGCGCGCGGCTATGACTTCTACAATGTCGCACCTGCGCAGGACTGATGGCGAGCCTGGAAACATCGGCCTCCGAGGGCTTGAGCGACGGTGGCGGGAGTAATCCCGTCACCGCCAACAAGCCCGTCTGGCTGCGCCTGATAACCCATCCCACGGCGATGTTCTCGGTCGCGGTGCTCGGTGTTCTTATCCTCGGCGCATTGCTTGCGCCCGTTATCGCGCCGGGTGACCCCATGCGCGTCAATCCGGTCGAACGTTTCACACCGCCTGGCGGCGCACATCCATTCGGGACCGACAATCTGGGCCGGGACATGTTCAAGATGGTGCTGCATGGAGGCAGGACATCGTTGATGGTCGGACTGGTCGTTACCACCATCTCCATGTCCTTTGCGGTCGTGCTTGGCCTGTTATCGGGCTTTTATCGGCAGGTCGATGTCATCTTGATGCGTTTCGTCGACGGGCTCATGGCCTTCCCCGGCATTGTCCTGGCCACGGCCGCCGCCGGTATTCTGGGGCCGAGCGTGACCACGGTGATCACCTCTTTGTCCATCGTTCTGATCGCGCCATCGCTGCGCGTGGTGCGCGGTCAGGTGCTGGTCGTGCGCGAACTGCAGATGATCGAGGCGGCTCGGGCGGTGGGTGTGCCGACACGGCGTCTTTTCACTAAGTACATCTTGCCCGCCGTCATGTCGCCCATCCTCGTACAGGCATCTTTCATCTTCTCCGCCGCCGTGCTCGGCGAAGCCGGCCTGAGCTTCATCGGGGTCGGCATAGGTCCGGACGAGTTGAGCTGGGGCAACGCCCTGACGGAAGCCCGCAACTACATCGCGCGTGCGCCTTGGATCGTGTTCTTTCCCGGCCTGGCGCTGATGTTCACCATTCTGGCTCTCAATCTACTGGGGGATTCCTTGCGCGACATCCTCGATCCACGGCTCGCGAGGAGGCGCTGAGATGCTGCGTTATCTCGCCAAACGGTTCCTTTTGATCCTGCCCACGATCTTCGTGCCGCTGTTGCTCGTGTTTATCCTGCTGCGCCTGGCACCGGGCGATCCCGCCGGCATGATGCTTGGTGATCAGGCAACCGCCGATCAGATCGCAGCCCTGCGCCAGGAGCTGGGACTCGATCAGCCACTCGTGATGCAGTTCCTATTGTGGTTGAAGTCGATCTTCACACTGGATTTCGGCAACTCGATCTTCTTTCGGAAGCCGGTTGTGGAGATCATTCCGCCCTATGCAGCCGTGACGGTGCTTCTGGCGGTGATAGCGCTCGCCCTTGCGATCGCGATCGGGGTTGTCTTCGGGTTGATCTCGGCGATGAACCGCAACAATCCCGTTGATCGTAGCGTCGTTACAACGGCGGTCCTGGGGATATCCGTTCCCGAGTTCTGGTTTGCGCTTCTGCTGATCTTCGTGTTCTCGGTAACACTGCGCTGGTTCCCCGTGGCCGGCTACAATCCACCCTCGGCCGGCCTGATCGCATTCGGTGCAACCATCTTTCTGCCCGCTCTCGCGCTCGGCATACGGCAATCGGCGCTGATGACGCGCATGATGCGATCTTCCATGCTGGATGTGCTCAACGAGCCCTATATCACGACTGCGCGGGCCCAGGGGCTGCCGGAGTCCAAGGTGGTGGGCCGGTATGCCATGCGCACCGCCTCCATTCCGGTGGTCACGGTCGCGGGGCTTTCGGCCGGCTACATGCTGGGCGGGGCCGTCGCCATCGAGATCATCTTTGCGCTGCCGGGCCTCGGACGCATGCTGGTCGAGGCGGTCGGTCGGCGCGACTATCCGCTCGTCGAAGGCGGTGTTCTCGCGATCTCGCTGGTTCTGGCAACGCTCAACCTCGTCATCGACATCATCTATGCCATTCTGGACCCCAGGATCCGTTACGAGTGACCCAAGCAACGCCGACAACGTCTCCGACAGCTGAACCCCGTTACAGCGCACCCATTCTGGAGGTCAACGGTCTCGGGCTGAGCCTTGAAATCGACCGTCACCAGGTGCCGATCGTCACCGATGTTTCCTTCACGGTTGCGCCGGGCGAAGCGGTCGCGCTCGTGGGCGAGTCCGGGTGTGGCAAGTCGATTACGGCGAGCGCCATTCTCGGCCTGCCGCCCGACAACGCAACGGTGACCGGATCGATCCGGCTCAAGGGACGCGAACTGTCGGGCCTCACGCACCGCCAACGCCGGCGGCTGTGCGGCCGGGAGATAGGGTTCATCTTCCAGGAGCCCATGACTGCCCTGCATCCGACACTCTCCATCGGCCGGCAGATGACGGATACGATCAGGCACAATCTCGGATTGTCGCGCCGGGACGCATTCGAGCGCGCCGCCGAATTGCTCGACAGGGTCGGAATTCCGCGGGCCCACGACATTCTCAAGGGCTACGTCCACGAGCTTTCAGGCGGCATGCGGCAACGCGTGATGATTGCGATGGCCATTTCCTGCGACCCGGCGGTCGTCATCGCCGACGAGCCTACGACGGCCCTCGACGTGACGATACAGGCGCAAGTGCTGGATTTGCTCGAGGATATGCGGCACGAGCTCAATATCGCGATGCTGTTCATCACACACGACCTCGAGGTCGTAGGTGATTTCTGTGACCGCGGAATCGTGATGTATGCCGGCGATGTCGTCGAACGTGGTACCAGCGCCGATATTGTTGCCACCCCGGCACATCCTTATACCCGCGGCCTGATCGATGCGGTTCCACACGAAACGTCCGACAATGACAGGCTGTTGCCTATCCCTGGTGCGGTGCCTCAAATCGGCAACTGGCCAACGGGGTGTCGATTTGCGCCGCGTTGTGCCCGCCGCGGTGACAAGTGCGACACGCATCCCGTACTGGATTCTCACGGACGTACCGACGCACGGTGCTGGTACCCTATCGAGGAGATGCCGCAATGAGTGCCGGTGACATGATGATTTCCGCCCGCCATGTCACCAAGACCTTTGGAAAGGTGCAAGCGGTGCGCAATGTCAGCTTCGACGTTCCGAAAGGCAAGACCTTCGGGATCGTGGGCGAATCCGGGTCGGGAAAGTCGACCATGGCGCGGCTTTTATTGCGCCTGCTCGAGCCGTCCGGCGGTTCGATCACCTGCAACGGTGTTGATCTTCACAAGTTGAAAGGCGACGCCCTGCGCCGTCACCGGCAGCACATGCAGATGATCTTTCAGGACCCTTACGGCTCCCTCAATCCGCGCATGACTGTGATGGAGACCCTCACCGAGCCGCAGCTGGTTCACCGGATCGGAGACGTGGCGTCACGCCGGCAGGTGGCCGCAGACCTGCTGAGCGAGGTGGGTCTGCCGCAAAAAGCGCTCGATCGGTTCCCGCACGAATTCTCCGGCGGCCAACGCCAGCGCATCGCGGTGGCGCGCGCGCTCGCTACCAATCCGGACGTCATCATCGCCGACGAACCGGTGAGCGCGCTCGACGTTTCCGTGCAGGCACAAGTCCTCAATCTGATGCGCGATTTGCAGCGGCGTCATGGCACGACCATGGTCTTCATCTCGCACGATCTGAGGGTCGTACAGTTCATGTGCGACGAGATAGCGGTCATGTATCTGGGAGAAATCGTGGAGCGGGGGCCGCGCGACGAAATCTACGGCGACCCAAAGCACCCTTATACACAGGCACTCCTGTCGTCGGCACCAGGCAAGGGCAAGCTGGATGGAAAGCGTGCGCGTCTTTCCGGGGAGATTCCAAGTGCCCACAGCGTGCCGAGCGGGTGCGCGTTCCGCACACGTTGCCCGCTTGCCTATGAGCGCTGTGTGCGCGAGGCGCCGTCCATGCACGATGCGGGGAGTGGCCAGCGTGCCGCGTGTCATCTGCTCGACAAGGCGGAAGCTGCCTGATGTCTGGATATGCCGAGGCGAGGTCCGGATCGATCCGCTTCCAGGGTCTCGCCACTGCCCGGGGGGAGGCGTTTTTCGGAATACCCTATGCCAAGGCTCCCGTGGGAGCCCTGCGCTTCCGTCCACCTGTGCCGGCTGAGTATGAAAGCTCCGTCCACGCCACCATTCCGGGGCCAGCCGCGCCACAGATCATACGCCCCAGACCCGATTGGGCGCCACGCTCAAGCGACTTCGCCACCGGCGAGGACTGTCTCAATCTCAACGTCTTCACGCCCGCGGCGGATGGGCAAAAGCGGCCCGTCATCGTTCACGTGTTCGGCGGCGGGTTCCAGACCGGCTCGGTCAATGGAGGCTACCAGGACGACGAGGGATTTGTGGCCAACGGCGACGTGGTGCTGGTTAGGCCCAACATGCGTGTCGGGGCATTGGGCTTTCTGCATCTGGAACAGGCCTTCGGATCCGAGTTCGCCGAGGCCAATCGCGGCATGCTCGACCTCGTCGCGGCGCTGCGCTGGATTCAGGAGCACATTGCGGCATTCGGCGGCGATCCCAACAATGTCACGTTGCTGGGCATGTCCTCGGGCGCGTTCACCGCGGCATCGCTTCCGGGCGTGGAAGGGGTCGATGGCCTGTTCCACAAGCTCTGGCTGATGAGCGGCTCGGCCAGCCGTATTGTCGATGCCGGTACGGCCGCATCGATGACGGACGAGTTTTTGAACCTGGCCGGTATCGCGCCCGGCGATATCGAGGCTCTTTGCGCCCTGCCGGTGGACCGCATTCTCGATATCCAGGACCGGATCGTTGCGACGGATCTCGGAGCCCGCAACGCGCCAGGCGGCCGAACATTCGGCATCGTCGCGGACGGGACGAGCCTTGCGCGGCACCCGCTTGAGGCGCTCGGATCGGGGCAATGGAGCGACATCGACATCGTCACCGGCTGGACGCGGAATGAAGCACGGATGTGGTACGCGTTCGGGATCATGAACGAGCCGCAGGATCGTTCCCGCGTGCTTGAAACGATTGCGCGGTTCGACCCCGACAATGCTGCGTCCCGGCTGATGGAATTGGAATGCGAACTACCGCAGGCCAGCCTTGGAGAACTCGAAGAGGCATTTCTTTCGCGCACGATCTACCGCGATGCTGCGCTACGCACCCTGGACGCGCATCGAGCTGGCGGCGGTCGCGGCCTTGGATACGAGTTCTCATGGGTGCCGGCGTTCGAGGATGGTCGTCTCGGCGCCTCGCATGGGTTTGATGAGCCGTTCGTCTTCGGCAATGTCGAAGCGGGCCGCATTCCCCTTGCGGTCGACGACGACCAAGCCGTGTCACTTGCAGAACGTCTGAATTCAGCCCTCATGCAATTGGCTCATGACGGCATAGCCAGCGTAGACACCAATCCGGCGCCATTTTTGGCCTGGTTTTCAGCAGACACCTGAAAGACCGGAGAGGCCAGCAGGTCTCGGTTTATTGCAACCGGTAGCCGAGGCTCCGAAAACGAGCATGCTTTATGAGGGGCGCAGCTATCGTTGTCTTGAGAGCGGGGAAATTCACGGCTGACCCTGCGCGACTGGGCGCATCGGTCTAACGCGGAAGGTCCCGAGGGACTGAAGGATCGCGCTCGGCCTGGACGAGAGCGCCGGTTGAATGACGCCCAGATGGCCCAACTGGCCGAGATTGTCGAGACCGCTCCCGATCCTGCCGTCGACGGCGTCGTGCGCTGGCGACGCATCGACCTCAGCCTT
>CAZNHG010000106.1:0-10007 GCA_964572555.1 uncultured Devosiaceae bacterium
TGAGCAGGTTCGAGGGGCCGCTCCAGCTGTTGTAGTCGTAGGCCGGATCGAACCGCGGGTCGTCCAGAGCGATCGAGGTGAAGGGGTACTTGGCGAAAAACTTTCGCGTGTTCAGCAGATAGCGCTTCAGCGCGCTGTCGAACAAGGCGGCGTCGCCGACCTCGCAGGCCAGGACCCGGAGCAGGACATCGGACTGGACGCGCACGAGCGCGTCGTTGCGGTCACGGTCGTAGAAGAAGCCGTCCGCGGCGTCGTAGCACTGGTCGAACAGGGCCTTAAAGCTCCGCTCCGCTTTGCTCTGCCAGATCGTGCCATCCTTGCCGAGCGCGTCCGCAATGCGTGCGAGATAGAGGCGCTGGCAGGCGACGTTGGCGGTCAGGTCCGGCGCGATGAAGGGCAGGACGGGATTGGCGGGGTCGTGCCGTGCCGGGTCGTTGCCGAAGGGCGAATCCGGCACGTGCCAGAAGCGCGCCGACAGGTCGTGCCCGGAATCGAACGTGCAGAAGGCCTCGACGGCGCCGGTGCCGCGCGTGTCGCGATTTCGGGCGAGCCATGCGTCGTAGCGCGTCATTGCGGCGTACATTGTCTCGAGAAACGCCTCGTCCGCCCCGTTGATCCGCGCATGGGTCCACACGCTGCGGGCGAGCGGGGAGACGAGCTGGATCTGGGCGAAGACGGGGCCGTCGGTGGTGAGCTTGTAAGGGAACAGGCCATCGCTGCGCTGGCTGGCCGCGAAGCCTTGGAACGTCGCTTGCGCGACTCCGGGGATGAACCGGGCGAGCAACTCGGCGCTGATCGTGCCGGTGCTCTCGAGCCAGCAGCCGGAATAGATACCGCCCTCGTTGAGGATCGGCGTGTCGTCGATCGTGGGCTTGATGCAGGCAATGAGCTCACGCACCGCCTGATAGAATCGGGCCTCCATGCGCTCCGACGCCGCGGCGAATTTCACTCCCGAATGCGCGAAAGCATCGCGGACCGCATTTGCTTGCCTGCCCTTGAGCGGGCCGATCGCATCGGCCATATCGCGTGCACGGAGCCTGTTGAGCAGGGCGTTTGTCATGTTGTTCCCCCAGAGGTTCCGCCTGTGCGGACGGTCGGCGCACGCCGTTGCCAGCCTGTCGAGACCCCTTGCCGCCGCAAAAGACTCGCCCGGCGAAGCTGGACGGGGATGTTATTCCCCATGTTTGCCGTAGCATTCAAGCCGCGCCGTCCATGTTGCCGGCGATCGCGCCTCAGAATGCGGTCGATCCCCGGGGCCTGAAAGGCCACGGCCTAGCGCGCGGGGCGCATGAACAGTACCATCGCGATCATGCTCAGAACGACGATCGTCGGGCCGATGGCCGGCCAGTTCGTTGTTTGAACGATGGTGGCGAACAAGGGTGGGCCGATGAGGGAGCCGGTGGCGCCGAACTGGGCGAGCAGGCCGTTGGCCGTGGCGATTTCGGCTTCGCCGCCGTCTTTTGCCGCGACGAGGTCGGGCAGGCGGGCGAAGACGATGGCGGGGAGGAGGCCCGAGGCGGCGTTGATGGCGATGGCGAGTGCGGCGATGCTCGAGGGGCCGAGAAGGGTGTCGAGGCCCGGCGGGGCGAACAGGGCGATGCACAGTACCGCGGGAATGGCGAGACCGGCGAAGACGATCCTCAGGCCGGTGCGGGCCGCATGGGCACCGGCGCGACGGATCCACCAGGCGGCGAGGAAGCTGCCGATGACGGTGCTGGCCGAGGCGAGGCCGGTGACGAGGCCCGCGGTATGCGGGGTCATCTTCCAGATATCGGTGAGATAGCTCGGCAGCAGGCCGAGCACGCCGACCTCTACCGTGGTGTAGCAGCCGAACCCAGCCGCAAACAGCCAGATGGTGGTGCCGGGCAGTCTGATCTTCTGCCTGGTCCTGCTGGCGCCGTTACGGCGGGGCAGGGTGAGACAGGCACCGCCGGCGACGAGCGCCAGCGCCATCCAGAACAGGCACACCTGCTGCCAGCTCACGAGCAGCGTGCCCGAGCCCGACAGGATCGAACCGGCCGCGATGCCGATGGGGACGAAAGTACTCCACAGGACCAGAGCGGGGCCGCGCGTTTGCGGGGTTGCGAGAACGGCGATGAGGCTGGGGGCGGCGATGACAATGAGCAGGTAGCCGCCGCTCTCGATGAGCCGCGCCGCGAAGAGCGGGGCCATGCCGGCGGCGAGGGCCTGCATGAGGCCGGCGGCAGCGAGAAGGGCAAGGCCGACGATCAGGGCGCGGGTTGTGCCGAGCCGGGCGATGACGAGACCGCCGGCGAGGCCGAGGGTGGCGCCTGAGACCTCCAGAAGCGAGATCAGCCAGCCGGCCTGGGTGAGCGAGAGAGCGTAGCTGTCCGCAATCAGCGGGGCGAGGGCGGCCATCTTGCCGAGCTGGGCGGCGGCGAGGATGCCGGCCAGCCAGAGCAGGAGGATGCGGGGCCAGGGGTTCTTCGTCGTTTCAGGCGTGGTCATGCGCGCGAGGCTAGCGGGGCATGGGGTGGCGCTCCACGCATAAAACATGCGTCTGGAAAGGTTCGGGTTTTCGGCGGTCAGCTAAGCGTTGTCACGATTCGCGCCGGTGCGCCGTCGGACAGCAGAATGCGCTCCCACAGCATTTCGCCGGGCAGGATTCGGAAGTCGGGGTCGGCGTTGGGGCCGGTCGCGACCTTCAGGCTCGCCATTTCGCCCGCATGCCAGCCGAGATCGGCGAGGCCGTCCTCGACGGAGACGATTTCCGGGGAGGCGAAGGCGAGGAGCGACGTGCCGATATAGGCGGACGGCGGCTGCTTCCATTCGGTCTGCCGGCCGGGCGAGGCGGCGAGGAGGCGATGGGTACGGTCGCAGATGAGGTGGACCTTGTTGGCCGACCCCTCGATCAGGCGTTTGAGGGCGGCATCCTCAGCCGGGTCGGGCGGGATCGTCAGAAGGGCCTGGATGCGGCGCATCCCGGTGTGGTCGAGGGGCAAATCGCCGCGTTCCCAGCGCGAGACCGTTGCCTGGTTCACGCCCATCAGCTCGGCGAGATGGCCCTGTTTCATGCCGCGCAGCAGGCGCAGGTGCCGCACGACTCTGCCGCTGCCTGTCATGTGCCGTTCTCCATGCGCAACGTGGTCCGCCCGAAGGATAAGGCCCGAGCGTGCACATTGCCAGTCCGGCGCGGTTTCGGAAAGTGCGCTGCCGGCGGCGGATTCCCCGGGGGCAGAGACCATCTATCCTCCCCTTGCGAAAGTGCCTTAGGGTCAGGCGGCAACACGCGAATCCGGAGGCGCCTACATGAGCGATAACCCTGTAACCCGCATCAGCTATGCCGATCTCGTCGCGCTGCTGGAGGCGATCTTCGTGCGCCACGGCGTTTCGGCGGACGCGGCGGCGGTCCTGGCGGCGAATTGCGCCGGGTGTGAACGCGACGGGGCGCTGAGCCACGGCATCTTCAGGATTCCGGGCTATGTCTCGACGCTCGAAAGTGGCTGGGTGGACGGCAAGGCCATTCCGCAGGTGCGCGATTGCGGGGCGGGGCTGGTGCGGGTCGATGCGCGGAATGGGTTTGCGCAGCCGGCGCTGGCGGCGGGCCGGGAGATGGCCGTCGAGAAGGCCCGGAGTGCCGGTATCGCGGCGCTGGCGATCGGGGACTCGCATCATTTTTCGGCGCTGTGGCCGGACGTGGAGCCGTTCGCCGAGATGGGGTTCGTGGCGTTGAGTTTCGTCAACAGCATGGCGTGCGTCGTGCCGGTGGGCGGGCACACGCCGGTGTTCGGGACCAATCCCATTGCGTTCGCCAGTCCGCGGGCGGACGGGCCGCCGTTCGTGTTCGATCAGGCGGCGAGTTCGATGGCGCATGGCGACGTGCAGATCGCGGCGCGCGCGGGGCGCAGCCTGCCCGAGGGCGTGGCCGTCGATTCAACGGGGTCGCCGACCACGGACGCGCAGGCGGTGCTCGAGGGCGGGGCGTTGCTGCCGTTCGGCGGGTACAAGGGGAATTCGATCGCGCTGATGGTGGAGATTCTCGGGGCGGCGCTGACGGGCGGACAGTTCTCGCGGGAGGTGGACTGGACCGATTTCCCCGGCGCGCAGACACCGAAGACAGGGCAGCTCGTGATCCTGATCGATCCGGAATCCGGTGGAAACCAGGCGTTCGGCGCACGGGTGGCCGGCCTTTTGGAGGCCGTCCGGGAGGCGGGACAGGAGCGGTTGCCGGGAGACAAGCGGTATCGCACGCGGAAAGAGTCGCTGGCGACCGGCGTGGCGCTGGCATCGGCGGAGCTGGAGCGGTTGCGGGCGCTCGCCGGCAGTACGTGAAGGTTCATGTGACAGACCTGGCGAGAGACTTGATGTCGGAACGGCATTTTGTTATGTTTCATAACAAAATGGGAGGCAGACCATATGGCAGGCGATAGCCCCGATTATCGGCCGGTGCGGCTCGGGCGGATGCGCGCACAAATGCGGACGGGCGCTGACGGGTCGATCTATGTCAACTCGACGGAGGAGCTCGGGCCCTATCCGCGCACCATGACGGATGTGCTGGTGCACTGGGCCACCGAAGCGCCGGACAGGGTGTTCCTGGCGGACCGCAACGGCGATGGCGATGGCTGGCGCACGATCACTTACGCCGAGGCGCTGGAAACCGTGAAGGCGCTGGGGCAGGTGCTGCTCGATGCGGGGCTGTCCGAGGACCATCCGCTGCTGATCCTGTCGGGCAACGAGATCGAGCATGCCATGCTCGGCTATGCTGCGATGTATGCGGGCATTCCGCACGCGCCGATCTCTCCGGCCTATTCGCTGTTGTCCGAGGACTTCGCCAAGCTCAAGCATATCTTCGGGCTTTTGGAACCGGGTATGGTCTATGCCAGCGACGGCGCGCAGTTCGGGCGGGCCCTCGAGGCGGTGGTTCCCGCCGAAACGCCCGTTGTCGTGCGGCGCAATGCGCCGGCGGGACAGACGGCGCATGTCTATGACGATCTCGTGGAGACAACGCCACGGTCCGCGCTGGACGAGGCGAATGTCGGGGTGGGGCCGGACACGATCGCGAAGTTCCTGTTCACCTCCGGGTCGACGGGCATGCCCAAGGCGGTCATCACCACCCAGCGCATGCTGACGGCGAACCAGGAGATGATCCGGACGGCGCTTTCGTATTTCGCCGACGAGCCGCCGGTGCTGGTCGACTGGATGCCGTGGAACCACACGGCGGGCGGCAGCCACAATGTCGGCATTGCGCTCTACAATGGCGGGTCGTTCTATATCGACGACGGCAACCCCACGCCCGCGGGGATCAAGCGCACGGTGCGCAATCTCGAGGAGATCGCGCCGACCTTCTATTCGAGCGTGCCCAAGGGCTACGAGATGCTGGTGGAGCATCTGCGGACCAACGAACGGTTGCGCACCACGTTCTTCTCGAAGCTCAAGCTGCTGCAGTATGCCGGGGCGGGGCTCTCCCAGCACACCTGGGACGGGCTCGACTCGACGGCGGCCGATGCGGCAGGCGAGCGCATGATGATCATCACCGGCTACGGGTCGACCGAGACGGCGCCGTTTGCCTTCACCACGACATGGCCGGTCGAGGAGGCGGGGCGTGTGGGCCTGCCCGCGGCGGGCATGGAGGTCAAGCTGGTGCCCGACGGCAGCAAGCTGGAGCTGCGCGTACGCGGGCCCAACGTCACCCCCGGCTACTGGCGCCAGCCCGACAAGACGGCGGAGAGTTTCGACGAAGAGGGCTTTTACAAGATCGGAGACGCGCTGAAGTTCGTCGACCCCGACGACGTGTCGCAGGGCTTCGCGTTCGACGGGCGCGTGACCGAGGACTTCAAGCTCTCCACCGGGACCTGGGTGAACATGGGCGGCGTGCGCGCCGGGGTGATCGAGGCCTGTGCGCCGCTGGTGCGCGACGTCGTGCTGACCGGGCTCAACCGCGATCACATCGGGGCGATGATCTTCATTCAGCCCGAGAGCTGCCGGGCGCTGACCGACCTGCCGGAGGATGCCGGCATTGCCGAGATCGTGGCCGACCCACGCGTGCGTTCGGCAATCCATGAAAAGCTCGATGCGCTGGCGAAGACGGCCACGGGCAGCTCGAACCACGTCGCGCGGGCGCTGTTGCTCGACACGGCTCCGGCACTCGATGCGGGCGAGGTGACCGACAAGGGCTCGATCAACCAGCGTGCCGCGATGGAGGCGCGGGCGGCGGAGGTCGAGGCGCTTTACGCCGAGCCGGTGCCCGACCACGTGATGGTTTGTGAAAGGAAGCCGCGCACATGAGCGATCAATCCAACGGCCTTCGGCTGACATTCGACGACGTGATGCTCATCGAGGGCGTACGCACGCCCTTCGTCGATTATCGCGGCGATCTTGCGACGATCTCTCCGATCGACCTGGGCATCAAGGCAGCGCGCGCGGTGCTGGCGCGGGCGGGGACCGATCCGGCGGATGTCGGCACGACGATTGCCGGGTCGATGGCGCAGGCCTCGTTCGACGCCTATGTGACGCCGCGTCATATCGGGCTCTATGCAGGGGTGCCGGTGGAGCGGCCCGCGCACCTGGTGCAGCGGATTTGCGGCACCGGCATCGAGGTGCTGGCGCAGGCGGCGGACCATGTCGGGCTCGGGCGTGCCGATCTGGCGCTGGGGGTCGGCACGGAATCGATGAGCCGCAATCCCATCTCCGCCTATACACATCGTAACGGCTTCTCGATGGGCAAGGTGGAGTTCAAGGACTTCCTGTGGGAGGCGTTTCTCGACCCGGCGGCCTCTGTGACGATGGGCGATACGGCGGAGAACCTCGCGAAGGACTACGGCATCACGCGGGAAGAAACGGACGCCTATGCGGCGCGCAGTTTCGCGCGGGCGGTGGCAGCGCAGGCCGACGGGTTCCTGGCCGGGGAGATCGTACCGGTCACCAGCGAGACCTTCGATGCCGCGGGGTTCAACCCGCGCGGCATCAAGCTGCCGCGCAAGGTGGAGGACGTCTCGCTCGACAGTCATATCCGGCCGTCGCCGCTCGAGGTTCTTGCGGGGCTGAAACCCGCCTTCGGCGGCGTGCAGACGGGCGGCAATTCCTCGGCGATCGTCGATGGAGCCGCCGCGGCGCTGGTCGGCTCGGCGGATTATGCCGCGCGCAAGAACCTCAAGCCGCTGGCGCGGATCGTGGCCAGCGCGGCCGTCGGCGTGCCGCCGCACATCATGGGTATCGGGCCGGCCCCGGCGATTCGCGCGGTGCTCGATGCGGCGGGGCTGGGTCTCGACGCCATCGATCGCATCGAGATCAACGAGGCTTTCGGGGCGCAGACGCTGGCGTGCGCGCGCGAGCTGGGGCTCGATGAGGACAAGCTCAACGTCAATGGCGGTGCGATTGCCATCGGGCATCCGCTGGGGGCGACCGGCGTGCGGCTGACGGTGACGCTGGCGCGCGAACTACAGCGCTCGGGCGGGCGCTACGGCATCGCCTCGGCGTGTATCGGCGGCGGGCAAGGGATTGCCATGCTGATCGAGAATGTGGAGGCGGGCCAATGAATATCGCGGGACATTCGGCGCTGGTGACGGGCGGTGGTTCCGGGCTCGGGGCGGCGACGGCGGAAGCGCTGGCTGCGGCGGGCGCGAAGGTGGCCGTTCTCGACGTCAACGACGAGAAGGGTGCGGCGGTTGCCGAAAAGCTCGGCGGGGTGTTCGCGCATTGCGACGTGTCTGATCCCGACAGTGCCGAGGGGGCGCTCGCGATTGCGCAGGAGGCGCACGGGAGCCCGCGGGTTCTGGTGAATTGCGCCGGGATCGGCGGCGCGGCGCGGATCGTGGGGCGCGAAGGGCCGATGCCGCTCGACCGGTTCAAGCGCATCATCGAGATCAACCTTGTCGGGACCTTCAACATGATGCGGCTTGCCGGGGCGGCGATGAGCACGGCGGAGCCCGACGCCAATGGCGTGCGCGGCGTGATCGTCTCGACCGCGTCGATCGCCGCGTTCGAGGGACAGATCGGGCAGGCAGCCTATGCGGCCTCGAAGGGGGGCATCGCCTCGCTGACGCTGCCGGCGGCGCGCGAATTCGCGCGGTTCGGGGTGCGGGTTTTGACCGTGGCGCCGGGGCTGTTCAAGACGCCGCTGCTGGAGGAGCTGCCCGAGGAGGTCCAGGAGAGCCTGGGGGCCTCGATTCCCTTCCCCTCGCGGCTGGGCACGCCCGAGGAGTTCGCGCAGATGGTGATGGCGATGGTTGGCAACGACTATCTCAACGGCGAAACCGTGCGGCTCGACGGTGCGCTGCGCATGCAGCCGAAATAGGAGGCGGGGCTGTGGAAACCACGCGCGAGATCGAGATTGCCTTCGGGGACTGCGACCCGGCGGGGATCGTTTATTACCCCAATTATTTCCGGTTTTTTGACGCGGCGACGGCGCACCTGTTCAACACTGCCCTGGGGATGAAGCAGATCGCCTGGGCGCCCCATTATGGTGTTCTCGGCATTCCGATGGTCGATACCAGCGCGAACTTCAAGAAGCCCGCGCGCTATGGCGACGTGGTGCGGATCGTCACGCGGGTGACGGCGTGCCGGTGCTCGAGTTTCGACGTCAAGCACGAGTTGTTCGCCGGGGAAGACCTAGCGGTCGAGGGGGTCGAGACGCGGGTCTGGGTCGGTGCCGATCCGGAAAACGCAGGGGGTATCCGGGCGCGGCGGTTGCCGGACGAGGTTGTGCGGGCTCTCGGACATGAGCCAGCGGAGTGAGCTAGATGCCGTGTCCGGTGAGCCGGTCGAGGAGGGTCATCAGGGTGTCGCGCTCGGCGGTGCCACCGAGGAGGTCGATGCAGTGGCGTTCGAAATCGTCCTGGGTCTTTTTCGCTTCGGCGAGGAACTTCCTGCCCTCGCCGGTGAGGTGCAAGGCGTTGGAGCGCTTGTCGTCCGGGATGGGGCGGCGCTCGGTGAGGCCGCGGTCGTCGAGGCCCTTGATGAGGGTGGCGAAGTTGGCGCGCTTGATGCCCAGCACGTTGGCGATGGCGCCCTGGCGGGAGCCGGGATTATCGTCGATGAGCACGAGCACGGAATACTCGGAGGGCGTGAGATAGTAGGCGGCGAAGCGTTCGTTGAACTGCTGGAAGATGGTCAGCTGGGCGCGCCGCAGGCGATAGCCGATGATGCTGTCCATGGCGGAGGCATCGACACTCTGGCCGGTTTCGGGGTCGGTGTGCACGCTGGCGGACAAAAGGGTCACGATCGGTCCTCGCAATGGATCGGTTCGTTATAGTGTAGAACAAAAACGCGCGGCAGGGCAGGGGCTGTGGACCGTCTGCCCGCGCGGGAACGGAGAGAATACGCATGAGTGCCAGCCAGGATGTGCTCGACACACGGCAGGAGGACGGGATCGGCTTCGTCGCCATCAACCGGCCGGACAAGCGCAACGCCATTAACGACGACGTGCTCTACGCGCTGCGGGACTATTTCACCGCGCCGCCGGAGGGCGTGCGCGTGGTCGTTCTGTCGGGAAAGGGCGGGCACTTCTCGGCCGGGCTGGACCTGAGCGAACAGGTGCAGCGCGAAGCTCTCGAGGTGATGGACCACTCGCGCGGCTGGCACAGGGTGATGGAGGCGATCCAGTTCGGCGGGCTGCCGGTGGTGGCCGCGCTCGACGGCGCGGTGATGGGCGGCGGGCTGGAAATGGCCGCGGCGACCCATGTGCGCGTGACCGAGCCGGACGCGAAGTTCCGTATGCCCGAGGGGCAGCGCGGCATATTCGTGGGCGGGGGCGGCACGGTGCGCATCGGCAAGATCATCGGGCCGGACCGGATGACCGAGATGATGCTGACCGGGCGTACCTATACCGGCACGGAAGCGGCGCAACTGGGGCTGGCGCACTATCTTGCCGAAACGGGGGGAGCGCTGGCCAGGGCCGAGGAACTGGCACGCACGATCGCGCAGAACTCGCGGGTGGTGAACAACCTCATCATCCAGGCGATCGCGCGGATCGACAAGATGCCCCGCGAGGACGGGCTGTTCACCGAGAGCCTGGCGGCGGCGCTGAGCCAGACGGGGGCCGATGCCGA
>CAZNHG010000107.1:0-129 GCA_964572555.1 uncultured Devosiaceae bacterium
GTGATGATGATGCCGCCCTATCACGGGGCGACGCTGACGGGCACACCCGACCAGACGTTCGAACAGTTCGCCCGCGTTGGCGAGGTGGGTATTCCCATCATGGTGCAGGATGCGCCCATGTCCGGTGTG